>JBHHYW010000673.1:0-1503 GCA_046757745.1 Candidatus Scalindua sp. | reverse complement strand
GATTGAAGGGGCAGAGGAGGAAGGAATAATACTTAATCCATCTAAAGGGCCTAAGGGAGTCATTAGAGAAAATAACAAAGTTGTGGGGTTGGAAACCCTGAATGTTAAATCTGTTTTTGATAGTGACGGCAGGTTTAATCCAACATTTATTGAAAATAGTGAAAATATTATACCCGCAGACACCGTGATATT
This sequence comes from Candidatus Scalindua sp., assembly GCA_046757745.1. Classification (GTDB taxonomy): domain Bacteria; phylum Planctomycetota; class Brocadiia; order Brocadiales; family Scalinduaceae; genus Scalindua. The sequence continues at coordinate 1,311 of JBHHYW010000673.1, read as the reverse complement.
AGCGGTCGGTCAGACGCCTGACGCATCCTGGCTGGAGGGACGCCCTGAGATAGAGCTGTCACCAAGAGGTACGATAAAGATTGATAATGAAACTCTTGCAACTACAAGACCAGGCGTATTTGCAGGAGGTGATGTTGCCTATGGGCCCAGAATCGTAATTGAAGCAGTTGCAGATGGTAAAAGAGCCGCAACGTCAATGGACAGATACATAAGGGGGAAAAGCCTTCCGGATCCTAAGAAGAAAGTATGGGTTACGCTTTCTGATAGCGAATTTAATGCACGTGAGGAAGATTATGACGCCGTGCCTCGTCAGGAGATGCAAATGTTGCCTCTAGAAAACAGGCAGGGTACATTTAATATAGTAGAGCTTGGTCTTACGGAATCTCAGGCAAAGATAGAGGCTTCGCGTTGTCTGAAATGCGACCTTACTATCGAAGTTGGAACAAACGATTGTGTACTTTGCGGCCGCTGCAGCATGGTATGTCCTGCGGGCGCATTAAGGATGGTGGACACATCCGATGAAAGCAGGAAATACCGGCCTTCAGTTAGTGAAGACGGTCTCGTAATAAAATATACTGATAAATGCATTAGATGTGGTAATTGCAGGGATTGTCCTGCACACGTGATAACCATGAAGCGTGTGCTCTGGAAGCCTAACGAAGAAGTAAATAAAATGCTAAGCGAAAGCGAGGAATAAGAAAAAATTTCTTATATAATCTAATATAAGTGGAGAAAGAGTTTGTGTGAAGGAAAGGATATCTAAATGAAAGACCCGAATTCAAAAAAGAAGTTCAAGGACTCTGTAAGTGATATCTGGAGGTCTGTATTTCGCCATGGTTACAAAGATACCCCCAGGAACAGGATTCTCCAAATTATAAGTAATGTATGGCTGCATTTGCATCCTGCGAGGGTTCGGGAGCATGGCACGAAACTCCGCTTTACTTGGTGTATGGGCGGTATTACTTTTTTTATATTTTTAGTAGAAGTACTAACAGGAATCTTACTAATGTTTTATTATACCCCTGATGTAAATAAAGCCTTTGCGGATACAATGGATTTAATGTACGTAGTACCTTTTGGCAGACTGATGAGAAATGTTCATAGGTGGGGTGCGCATGCCATGGTGATTACGGTAAGTATACACATGTTCCGTGTGTTTATAACTGGTTCGTATAAGCCCCCGAGAAGATTTAACTGGGTGGTGGGAGTATTCTTGTTAGTCCTCACATTTTTATTAAGCTTCACAGGGTATTTGTTGCCCTGGGATCAACTGGGTTACTGGGCTATCACCGTTGGTATGAATATGGGAAG
>JBHHYW010000672.1:0-1505 GCA_046757745.1 Candidatus Scalindua sp. | reverse complement strand
CTGGAAGAAAGTGTTTCAAAGAATTTAGGTTCACAAATCGGTTCTATCTTCGCAACCCATAAATTAATGCTTCAAGACAAACAATTAATACGGGAGTTCAGTGAAAGGGTTGAAGAAAACAACCTCAGCGCAGAATATGCGGTGTCATTAGTCTTGCGTGTATATATAAAAAAGTTTGAAAGTGTTAATGATCCGTATCTCTCCGCAAGAGTCGGAGATATATATGATATAGAAAAAAGGCTCTTAAGAAATTTACTGGGAGAAGAAAGGGAAGAACTCAAAAACCTTACGGAAGAAGTTATTGTAGTTGCGCACGATCTCAGCCCTTCTCAAATAGCATCTTTAGACACCACTAAAGTAAAAGGCTTTGTTACTGATCTTGGCAGCAGAAACTCTCATTCTGCAATAGTAGCAAGGGCTCTGGAAATACCTGCTGTAGTGGGACTGGGCACTGCCACAGTAGACATATTTGGCGGAGACCGTGTTATAATAGACGGTAACCGCGGGGTTGTAATTGTCAGGCCGGACGAAAAAACTATTAAAAAATATCAATCAATAGAAAAAGACTTCCATTTCTTCGAAGAAAAACTCTCTTCTGAACTTAAAGATATGCCAGCCGTAACCTTAGATGGCAGGGAAGTATCGATTTTGGGTAATATCGAATTTCCCCGCGACATAGGCCCAAGCGTAAGCCAAGGTGCAACAGGGATAGGCTTATACAGAACGGAATTCCTGTATCTTGGCTCCAAAGATATACCAACAGAGGAAGAACACTTTAACGCCTATGTGCAATCAATACAAGAATTGGGCAATAAGCCGATAATTATCAGGACTTTGGATTTAGGTGGCGACAAATTCTTCCTTGCAAATAACAATAAAGAGCTTAACCCTTTTTTAGGTTGCCGCTCCATTCGTTATTGCCTGGAAAATCCAAAAATATTTAAGTCTCAACTCAGAGCCATATTAAGGGCTTCTGCTACCGGTAATGTAAAAATTCTATTTCCTATGATCTCCTCTCTGCAGGAGCTGCAACAGGCAAAGGATTTTGTCAAGAAAGTAATGGAAGAGATGAATCAAGAAGGAATAGATTTTGACGAAAAGATAGAAATTGGAATTATGATTGAGGTGCCGTCTGCCGCTATGGTAGCAGACGACTTAGCGAAAGAAGTTGATTTCTTTAGTATAGGGACTAATGACCTTATCCAATACACTCTAGCCGTAGACAGGAATAATGAAAAAGTTGCCCACCTGTATTCTCCAGCCCACCCTGCGATATTAAAATTGTTAAAAATGATTATAAAGGCTGCTGAAGAAAATAATATAAAAATCGGAATATGCGGTGAAATGGGTGGCGAGATTGAATACACTATCCTATTGTTAGGATTAGGCTTAAGGGAGTTCAGTGTTGCCCCTGCCATGATAATACCGGAAGTAAAAAAGATTATTAGATCCGTCACATACGAAAGAGCAAAGGAAGTAGCAGAAACTGTTTGTTCATACAACGA
>JBHHYW010000671.1:0-1506 GCA_046757745.1 Candidatus Scalindua sp. | reverse complement strand
TCTATTAATTACCATTATACTATTTCTTGGAGGGGGCCTTAATTAGTATCAAATCGCATGAAGACTAACCGCCAGATTATTCGCGGTTTAATATTTATCGAGGCTGCCGCTTCAAGCCTCTCTTGCAAGGATGACTCACAGGTGGCGGTTGCTTATGCAGGTCGTTAGCAGTAAGGATAATAAATAAATCAGTCATCCATGGTTGAAACTTGGCATGAACAATTTAATCCACACCGATTCCTCTCTCGGGTTAAGATTGACCAATTCATTGGACACAATGAAGCATACAATGAAAACAAAGTTGATCTGCTGGGAGAACCATGTATTTTTTGTAGCGGGCTTCAAGGGCCAGGTCTATTACTCAATGACAAATCATATCTATGCAAATCATGCTTTGCTGCCGTCTCTACAGCTAGGTACCCAGAGAAATATGAAAACTCCACAGGCAGTATCTTACAGATCGAGAGGCAAGACAACAGGCAAGAGCGGCTTTCGTCCAAAATTGTATCCTTTATTTACAAGTACTTACGTTTTTGAAAACTTTAAATTTTGTTGAAATCAGCGGCGAATAGCGAAAGTCGGGCTAGCTACCTCTCAGCCGGTAGCTCATACTAGCCGTTATGGCTAACAAACATAAAATGGAGGAGGTGAAATTATGAGAAGTATGCAACCTGATTGTGGGGCTTGTAAAACTGAGTCATCGATGAAAGCAACTAAAATTCCAAGGTTTAATATAATTTTAAGAATTATTGGTTTTATTATCGTTATTCCATCTGTATTGGGAGTACTATTTTCAATAATTATACTTTTCACCACTGGGCAAGCAACTTCTGAGGTAATGTCTACTGCGCAAAGTGATGCTGAAACTACCGGAGCTGCAATCGGTGCAACTATGGGTTTTGGTATTTCCATTTTTATTGGTGCAAGTTTTCTGGTAGGTGGTACAATTGGTTATTTGTTATTGATGAAAAGAAAAGTATACAAGTGCTTGAAGTGTGGTTATATATTAGACAGGGCGTAATTAAACATCTTCATTTAACATTCTATAGTTATCTTAACCAGCACTTTTTAAGTATTTGCTGGAATGTACTTTGTTCAATCGTAAAAAGTTAGGAGGAAAGAGAAATATGAATATTAATTTAACAGCAATATTTGAGAAATCACCTCTTGGTTACATTGGATACATTGAAGAACTCCCAGGTGCAAACACACAGGGTAATACATTGGAAGAAACAAAAGAAAATCTTGCGGAAGCTGTCCAGTTGGTTCTTGAAACAAATCGTAAACTGACAGAAGAGGAAAATAAAGGAAAGGAAATAATTAAAGAAACGTTTGGTGTGATTTCCGCATGAAAAGAAAAGATTTGATTCGGCATTTGGAAAAGAATGGATGCGAGTTTCTTCGTGAAGGAGGTAATCATACGGTATATGTAAATAGAATGGAAAGGAAGGTTTCTACGATTCCAAGGCATCGTGAGATTGATAAAAATCTGGCAAAAAGAATATG
>JBHHYW010000670.1:0-1523 GCA_046757745.1 Candidatus Scalindua sp. | reverse complement strand
CATCTTTCATCCGCAAGGGAAACACTTTCAGGCTTAAACTCATTAACCTGTTTTGCCAGAAGCTCCCATTGTGAATTTGCCGATAAAGCAGAAACCTTATATTTATGCCGCAGGTTCCTTATAACGTCCAGAGCACTTTTACCAATTGAACCTGTTGATCCGAGAATGACTACATTCTTCATATTTATATCGTTTCGATTGCTTCCAACAATGTAGAAACCATTTCACTTTCTGGAATCTTTCTTATTTTTTCGCCTTTTTTAAATAAAAAGCCGACACCTTTTCCACCGGCAATTCCTATATCCGCCTCCATCGCCTCTCCGGGGCCGTTAACAATACATCCCATAACGGCAATCTGTACAGATTTCTTTTGAGAAGGGAGCCTCTTCTTTACTTCATTAACAATATTCAGGAGATCTATTTCGCAACGTCCGCAAGTCGGACACGATATTATCTCGGCATCTGTTCTTTTTGATAGCCCAAGCGCTTCCAGTATCTTATAACCTGCCTTTACTTCCTGGTGAGGAGGGCCAGTAAAAGAGACTCTCAGCGTATCTCCAATTCCTTCTGAAAGCATACCTCCAATACCGATTGCGGATTTTATTATTGCATCATCCGGTGCGCCTGCAGCTGTAATGCCAAGGTGCAGGGGGTAGTCACACTGTATTGCCATGGACCTGTATGCATCCATTGTCTTCTGTACATCCGATGCCTTCAATGAGACAACTATATCTTTAAAGCCCAATGACTCGAAATGCCCGCAATACCTTAGTGTTGTCTTAACCATTAATTTTACAAGGTCTTCATCCTGTCCATTATTACTTCTGATAGAGCCGGAATTAACTCCTATTCGAATGGGGATACCTTTGTCCTTTGCCAGGAGTACAATTTCCTCCAGCTTATCTTTTTTTTTCATATTGCCGGGATTGATACGGATTTTATCTACACCTTGTTTGATGGCTTCTATAGCCAGATTATGTCCAAAATGTATGTCTGCTACCAGTGGTATGTCTATCCTCTTTTTGATTTCACCGAGGCATTTGACTGTCTTAACATCAGGAACGGCGACCCGGATGATACTGCATTTGAGCGATTCCAATTCGTGAATCTGCTTTACTGTTGTCTCGATGTCGTCTGTATGTGTATTTGTCATTGATTGAATAGAGATTGGCGCATTGCCGCCGACCTCTACTGAACCAACCATGACACTTCTTGTTTTACGTCTATTCGTCATTTAAAGGCTGTATATAATTATCAATATCAGTTTTTAACAGACTTATTCTAACAGGTATTTATGTAAACTCAAGTTATAATATTATGCATAAGCACAACTAAGCAAAGATGTTCTTTGCTTCTCATCAACTAATGATTGTTTGAGTGAAAATGTGAATTAAACAAAATACTTGACACTTCCTTATGGCGGTTTATGATATATTTTAAGCTTGAAACAGGCGAATAATATAGTAAAACAAAGTGAATATTACATTTGACAGCGCTTTGACGTATTACGTGCTTATCATTAG
>JBHHYW010000669.1:0-1525 GCA_046757745.1 Candidatus Scalindua sp. | reverse complement strand
TCCCAAGCGTAAAACACTGCAATAATTACACTTAAAAATTTCCGTACGGAAACTAACTAACTCATTACTAAAGAATGACATTGAGATAGCCCAATCTTTGCATTAAAATATGTCGATCTTGGGGTACTAAATCATAATTCGCTGGTTCTTTTTAACTGTTCATAAGTAGGCTGGCCTCCCGTCACAATATAATCAAAGGTACACGAGCGTTCGGAAAGTCTATGTGCGTTTGCCTTCCTGCCCTTAGTAACAGTCTTTTCTTTAATGATTCATTGTCTGAAAACCCATCTGACACGAAAAAAAAGCTTATACATGCAACAAAAACAATCTTGATATAAATATTCATTTTCACATCCTCTACTACTCCTTTTATTGGTTCAAAATAATTCTCATTTATTTCATAAGAAATATTCTAAATTGCACAACGTCTTATTTGTACAATTTAAAAATTATCATTTTCTAATTTCTTAATTTTCTCAATCCTTCTTTTATGTCTTTCTTCGTTACTGAACGGTGTCTCCAGCCAGATCTTCACTAACGCCTTTGCCTTATCAACGTCTAATGTCCTGTTTCCTAAAGATATTATATTTGCATCGTTATGCTCTCTCGACATCCTGGCGCTGTATTCATCATAAACAACCGCCGCCCTGATACCCTTTACTTTATTGGCCACTATTGCTTCACCCTGACCGGAGCCTCCAATAACTATCCCTCTTGTATCAAAACCTTTGTCTATTTCTTCTGCCACTGCCTTAACAACCGGCCAGATAAAATCAGGATAATCATCAGCTTCATTAAACTCATACGCTCCCTTATCCTCTACTTTACAGCCCATGTTCCCAAGAAAACCCTTAAGCTCCTCTTTTAACTCAAAACCGGCATGATCTGTACCGATATAGATTTTCATAAGTACCTCTACTATGTATTTTGTAAGAATAGAAGAATCGTAATTTCAATTTCTTATTGTTGTCTCAGTTATAAGTTAAGGTGTCTTTTAAGACATTAAATATCACCAGCTTTCACAAGGGTATAACGAGTGGCTATAGGCCCAAAGATTTCAAAGGCCACTGTTGTAGCGACGACAGTATTAAATATTAGACCTCCTGCATCAGGAATGCTTACTTTTGCCAACATGGCAAGTCCAATGGCCACTCCTGCCTGCGGCATAAGGGCAAGTCCTAAATAACGTGTTATTTTCTTATCAGTTTGAACTATCACTCCGCCTACGTAGGCGCCTCCAAACAAACCCAAAGCTCTGAATATAATGTAAACAGAACCGATAAGGCCCAGGGCAGTAAGCAGCCCTATCTCCAAACTTGCGCCTGCTACAACATAAAACATAACATAAAGCGGCCAGTCCGCATTACTCAAAGAATCAAAATATCTGAAGGCGGTTTTGTCTATATTTACCAGCATAGCACCAAAAAACATGTTTGAGAGTAGAGGGGATATATCAAAATACATGGCGATCCCTGTGTTTATTAGTATCGCTCCCAGTATGAAGGTCAGCATGTTTTCGCTTCTC
>JBHHYW010000668.1:0-1535 GCA_046757745.1 Candidatus Scalindua sp. | reverse complement strand
ACCATACAGCATCATGAGAACGATGATGGCAGCGGTTATCCATACGGGCTTAAAAGAGATGAGATACATCTATGTGGTAAGATTGCCCGCGTAATAGATGTATACGATGCATTAACTGCCAAGAGGTCGTATGCAGACGCAATAAGGCCGTTTGCCGCTATTAAGGAGATGAAGGAGGGGATGCTTCATTGCTTTGACAAGGAACTGTTTAAAGATTTTATACGCTTTCTAGGACCTTACGATCCACGGAAAACACAAAGGAAGAATGATAAAGTGTATAGCTGGAAGATTTAAATTGATGATAAGCATTATATTAGAGGTATAAAAAATGTCTGATTATTTGCCCATTAACTCAAACAGTTTGAGAACTGATACGAAGATTGGTTGTGACCTTTACTTGCTTGTGGGAACGAGTTCTGGTGGTCGATATATATTGTATTGCAAGGGAGATGCAGTATTTGAGAATGCCAAAAGAGAAATGCTGGTGGAAAAGAATATCAACAGACTCTTTATTAAAAATGAAGATCAGCAGACATATTATGAATACCTGGAAAATAATTTTCAAGCTGTTATCTTTGATACAAGGATTTCTGCTGATGAGAAGTCAAAAATCGTGCATGGTGCAGCAGTAAACCTGGTTAAAGACCTATTCAATGACCCGAGAGCCGGCAACATTGAAAGGTCTAAGACTTTTGCTTACAACATGGTTGATTATATCCTTAAAGAGGGTAGAGCGGCACACAGCCTGCTTAAGATTGCAATACACGAATATTATACCTATACCCATTCGGTAAATGTTGCCGCCGTTGGGACTTTATTTGCAAAGAACATAGGTTTGGGAGAGGATGATTTGAAAGGCCTTTGTTCAGGCATACTCTTGCATGATATTGGCAAAACTCAAATCAGCACTGACATTCTTAACAAAAACGGTAAATTGACAGATGAAGAATATACAAAGATAAAAGAGCATCCGGAATTGGGTGTAGCAATCTTAAAAGGAATAAACAATGGTTTTACAGATGAATATACAATAACTTTACAACATCATGAGAACTATGACGGTACCGGTTATCCATATGGACTTCAAAAAGAAGAGATTCATAGTTGCGGTAGGATTGCCCGCATAATAGATGTATATGACGCATTGACTACGAACAGGTCGTATTCAAAAGCAATGAGGCCATTTGCCGCTCTTAAGGAAATGAAGGAAAAGATGCTTAATTGCTTTGACAAAGAGATGTTCGTAGAGTTTATACGCTTTTCAGGGCCTTACGATCCACGAGCAAAGCAAAGGAATGGTGACACGTTGCATAGGCTGAAAAAATGAGCTTAATGAGGGACGTTGTGTCAAAGATGAAATGAAAATTCTTCAAAGTAATAATTAAAAAAGATCAGGTTCGGGTAAGTAAAACTAAAGAACGTGTAAACAATTTTGTTTTATATTGACATTCTGATATTTATCAGTACTATATATATCACCAGCACAGTAAACTCAGTGTCATATACATCACCCCTCTACTATATATATTCCAATT
>JBHHYW010000667.1:0-1539 GCA_046757745.1 Candidatus Scalindua sp. | reverse complement strand
CTTTATTCATTGTAAAATCAACTATTGCCCCGTGCTCCAGGCTTATATATTTAGAGTCCTGTCCGCCTATTTCAAAGATTGTGTCTACATTCCTATCAACCCAGGCGGCGGCAGTTGCATGAGCTGTTATCTCATTTTTAACTATGTCTGCACCGATAAACTCTCCTGTCAGGTACCTTCCTGAACCGGTTACACCTACTCCCTTTACTGTAACTTTTTTACCTACCTCTCCGCCTACCTCGAGCAACCCCTGCCTTACCGCCTCCAGAGGCTTACCCGCTGTCATCAGATAACGTCTGGACAATACATTCCTATCCTTGTCTATCACAACAACATTTGTACTTATAGATCCAACATCAACACCTACATACGCATCTGTCTTCTTTCTAGTACTGAGCTTAAATGGTTTAACATTAATTTTATAGTTATTACATGCCAGTTTCTTTAGATTAGTGTCTTTTCCCTTACGGTCTCTCAGATAGTCATCAATTGCCTGAAACCCTTTAAACGGGGAAGAAGTACCCTTATCTATTAACGTCAACGCACATCCTATTGCCCCCATGGTATTAAAGTATTTAGGGATAACAAGTTCCCCTTCGCGTAACTCCAGTATATCCTCGAACGCCTTGACTATTCCTGTATTAGCAGCAACACCACCTTGAAATGCTATAGGCTTTACAAATTCCTTACCTTTCCCAATGTTACTTTTAAAATTCCTTGTAAGCGCATAGCACAGACCGGCCACAACATCATGAATCTCCGTACCTACCTGCTGTAAATGTATCATATCCGATTTGGCAAACACACTACACCTGCCAGCTATCCTTGGTGGGTTTGTTGATTTTGCGGCCAATTTGCCAAACTCGTCCTCTATAGAGACACCTATTCTGGTTGACTGCTGATCCAGGAATGATCCCGTTCCGGCTGCACACATAGTATTCATAGAGAAATCAGACACTTTTAAATTTTTTCCACCTGCCTCATCAGGCTCAAGCATTATCAGCTTTGAATCTTCGCCACCTATTTCGATTACTGTTCTCACTTCAGGATGCAATACCGATGTTGCCATGCTTTGTGCAACTATCTCGTTTATAAAACTTATACCTATTATGTCAGCCAAAAGCTTACCACCGGATCCGGTCGCCGAGATCCCCTCTATATCCTCAATTTCAATTCTATTAAAAATTTCTTTCAAGACAATCAATACCGTCTCTAACGGTTGGCCGTGTGACCTTACATAGTGGTTCTCCAGAACCTCTTTTTCTCCGTTCACCAACACTGTTTTTACACTCACAGAGCCTATATCTATTCCAATATATTTCTTCTGCTTTTTTTGTGGATTTTTTTCTAAACTTCTTATCATTTAATCAATCTCCCGCTTCAAAGGCTTAATATACAATTACGATACAAAACAATTAAATTTGATAATTACTTTTAATCAATATATTCAGGGTGAGTAATCTTTCCCTTGACAGCGGAAGCCGCTGCTACTGCGGGATTGCAAAGATATATTTCAGATTTTGGATGACCCATCCTGCC
>JBHHYW010000666.1:0-1539 GCA_046757745.1 Candidatus Scalindua sp. | reverse complement strand
GACTCACATGGGTAGCTACAATGATCATGGACACAATATAAAAGAAAGCATAACCGGGGTTTGAAAATGTTTCCAATACGATTTGATAGATATTCTGATCTGTTTTCTCCACAAAGTGAAAATCAACAAGATGGAGGACAATAAAGAATAGTATAAAAAACCCGGTATATGGCATTGTCACGGAACCGATTGTTCGTCCACCTGCATTCTTCATTACCAAGTACCTTCTAGGCCTTGCGCGAAAATTCTCATAAAAAAGATAAGCCCCGATGAAAACATGGGCCACCGCAAAGAAAAGAATTCCAATTTCTGTGATGATTACGAGTGGACCTAACGCATGGAGACGCTCGGAATAAGAGGTAAATGCATCTTCTCCTGCACAAATAGTCAGATTGCCCGCAAGATGAGCGATCAGAAAGATACAAAAGCCGAGTCCGGTAAGAGCCATAATCAGCTTTTTCCCAATTGAAGATTTCAGGGTACGAATAAACCAGTTCAAATCCCACTGCATAATTTTAAATTTAGATCAGGTGGATGAAGCACCTGCCCGCCAGCTTTTTTAGGTGGGAAGCGAATCCTCCCTTATTTTTCATAGGCAAATTAATCTAGTTTTTGTGGATTCGTTCTATAGCCCTTAATCCACATTAATCAATTTGCACAGCAATGTTCTAGGATAAAACTCACCATTATTGGTTTAAAACGAAATACCATCACAGAGCTTTATAACAGCATCTGCAGATTTCTTTAAGGCATCAGATTCTTCCTCGTTAAGCTCTATTTCAATAATTTGCTCAAGCCCTTTCTTCCCAAGTTTGACAGGAAGGCCAATGAATATGCCATCAAATCCGTATTCACCTTTACATAGCACAGTACAGGGTAGTATCTTTTTTTTGTCCTTGATAATTGCATCAACCATTTCAACAATTGAAGCTGACGGAGCATAAAAAGCGCTGCCTGTCTTCAAAAGACTGACAATCTCCGCACCTCCGTCTCTCGTCCTCCTGATTATGGCATCCAATTTATCTTCAGGAATAAATTCTGTTACAGGTACGCCTGCTACCGTAGTATATCTTACCAGAGGAACCATGGTATCGCCGTGTCCACCAAGCACAAAGGCATGCACGTTCTCTATCGAAACATTTAATTCCATTGCTATAAAGGTTCTCATTCTTGATGTATCCAGTACTCCTGCCATACCAATAACCCTCTCCCTAGGAAATTTACTCACCTTATGCACAACATAAGTCATCACATCAAGCGGATTAGATACCACGATTAATATTGCACCCGGAGACTTCGCTACTACATTCGATACAACACTTTTTACAATATCCGCATTAACTTTAACCAGATCGTCCCTGCTCATTCCAGGTTTTCGTGGCAAACCGGATGTTATAACAACTAAATCTGAATCCACAGTTTCTTCGTATGAATTCGTTCCAATAATCTTGCAATTATAATTATAAATTGGGCTTGCCTCCATCAAATCAAGCCCCTTACCCTGCGGTAAACCTTCAACTATATCAACAAGCACAATAT
>JBHHYW010000665.1:0-1542 GCA_046757745.1 Candidatus Scalindua sp. | reverse complement strand
TCCGTAAGTTATCAGGCAAACAGGGCATATCAGATCGCCACCGCATGCAAAAGGAACGGAATACCAGTCATAATGGGTGGGGTACACGCCACAAGCTATCCTGAAGAGGCGGCTAAATACGTTGACTCTGTGGTAATAAGAGAGGCTGTTCCGATTTGGGAACAGATAATTTCTGATTTTGAAAAAAATGAACTCAAGCCGGCATATGATGGCGGCCTGACTCCTATGGAAACATATAAGGAGCTTCTACCGGATAGAAAGTTTTTGACAGATAAATATAAATACCGGTACTCCGGCATTATTACAACTGCGGGATGTCCGTTCAGTTGTGAGTTCTGTTCAGTTCCACAGTTTCAAGGAAGAAAGTACAGAGAAAGACCTATAGATGATGTCCTGAACGAACTGGAGGCAATAAAAGGACAATATAGAGGACTCATCCTGACAGATGAGAATTTCTACGGCCATAGCAAAAAATCATACGAGAGGGTCAGAAACCTTTTTAAGGGAATGGTTGACAGAGGTATTTACCAGAACTGGTTCGGGTTTACTTCGTTGAACATTTATGAGGATGACGAAACACTGGACTACATGGCAAAGAGCGGATGTGTTGGAGTGCTCATTGGCATTGAATCTATAAATGAAGATGCGTTAAAATCAATGAATAAGGGTGTTAATCTTCGTATAACAATAGACAAATATAAAGAGGCAATAAAGAATATAAGAAAGCATGGACTTGCAGTCTGGGGAACGATGGTGTTCGGGAACGATAATGATACGCCAGATACATTTAAAGATGTAGTTGATTTTATATTAGACGCAAAGATCGACATAATGACCTGTGGTATATTGTGCCCGTTTATCAACACACCGTTACAACAGAGGCTTGATGGTGACAATCGGCTGTTCAGAACTAACTTTCCTGAAGACTGGATTTATTACACATCGCATCATTTAACCTATGTTTTGTCTAAACTCTCACTTCAGGAATTTATTGATGGCATCGAGTATGTTTATAACAACATATATTCAACCGAAGTAATAAGAAAGAAATTCAGATCGGCAAAAGATGAGATGAATAATCTCAACGCCGCAATGTTTGCCTTCAGGGTTAATCTTGACTGGCAGGAGGTTTATAAACATCTGTTAGAAAACCTGAGAGAGCTACAAGCTTCAGGAGATTATGAAAGAGCGCTGGAACGTTACGAAGCGCTGAAAAACCAGAAAAATCTGGAGATGGCGAATACGAAAGCTTAAGTTATTGATTAGCTTGTTTCCTGGAAATAAAAGGCCAAAGAATAAATCCCCCCTACTCCCCTTCTGTTAAGGGGGAATAAGGGGGATTTCCATTTTCCAAAGGATTAAACATGCCAAGAGTTGTTGTCACCGGTTTAGGATTAGTAATCGCCAATGGTATTGGTGTTACAAACGCGTGGAATGCCCTCATCAATGGCAAAGATGGTACGGCGGAGCTGAAGTCTTTCGATACCTCACAGTATAAGGTACATCGTGCGTGTGAGGTCAAGGATTTCAAGCTTGATACTG
>JBHHYW010000664.1:0-1550 GCA_046757745.1 Candidatus Scalindua sp. | reverse complement strand
TCAAGTGGGCAAAATTCTTGAGTTTTATCCTGCCCGCCGGTGATGACAAGACAAAAAAGATACTCCAGATTGCCATAATCGTGGCATTTCCACTTTTGGCAGGATGGTTTGTATATTCCGGGACTGCGCCCGAAACAGCATCGCCCGTAGAATTGCGTATTCAGCACCCTACTTTGCCTCAAAAGTTTGAAAATTTGGAAAATCCTTATGCGCATGTAGACGAGGAGGCAAAAAGAAGATATACAGAAGAAGGAAAGATAATGTACCAACAGAATTGCCGTCCATGTCATGGCTCAAAGGCTGATGGTAACGGTCCTTTTGCTAATGCCTTTCGCTTGAGGCCTATCAATTTTACCGACCCCGGCACAATAGCAACGGTAGTAGAAAATTTTGCCTTTTGGAGAATTAAAGAAGGTGGACCCGGGCTTCCAAATGTGTCTACGCCGTGGGATTCTGCTATGCCTGCATGGAAAGATGTATTGACGGATACGCAAATCTGGAAGATCATAATGGGTGAATATGTGACTGCCGGAGTTGTGGCGCGTCAAAGAGAAGAGATAGAGCATTAATGAAATGAAGGACTAAATTGATAATAACTATGAGAAAAAGAACAATTACCATTTCGTGTTTTATACTAGCATATTTTATAATTAGTAACATTTTCTGTTTTAACAAAACAATTATTGCAGATTCCTTAGAGCCTGACCCTCTTCTTTTAGAATTGGAAGAGTTGTACAGAGGAGAGAAACAGTATAAACAATTACCTTTTGAACTTGAAGACCCTTATAAACGTCCTAAGAATGGCCCTACTCTTAAGAATGTAACACTTAAAGCAAACAAGGAGTGGCTTAAAAAGTGGATATCAAATCCCAGTGAAATGGTACCTAATGCCAGAATGCCAAGACTTATGCTTAATGATGATGAAATAGAGGCAGTCTTGGCATATCTGACAAGTATTGCGGATAAGGAACTACCCAAGCAGGAATGGGATTCGTATTTGATGAAATCAGATGAGGACATGAGTGATGAAGAATATGAAAAAATGGATGAACTGGTTTCGGGAGGCAAGGCAATTTGGGGACGTGCCAGATGTAATTTGTGCCATCCGGTAAAAGGCAAGGGTGGCGCTGTGGGAGTAGGGCCTGACCTTGGCGCAGTATCAGAGAAGATAAATCGCGACTGGTTATACCTCTGGATCAAGGAACCACAAAGCTATTTTCACCAGACACAAATGGCAAGATACAGGTTTAAGGATGGTGAGTTAAGAAAATTAGTAGAATATCTTATGAAAGATTGGGATTTTAAGCCTGAGGAAGATGAAGAGGATGAGAACGGGGAAGAAGAAACTGTAGCTACTGATGAAGTAAGTGAAGGTGAAAGTGCAGAGGAAAAGGTGGAGACAGAAGTAAAGTCCTCTATAATTCCAGATGGTACACTGGTTGAGAAAGGCAAAAGAATTATTGAACTAAGACGTTGTTTCATTTGTCATGAAATTGAGGGTGTGTCGGAATTACTGCCGGTTAGCAGTGAGGAGAGTGAACCAACTAACG
>JBHHYW010000663.1:0-1555 GCA_046757745.1 Candidatus Scalindua sp. | reverse complement strand
TGCAAAACTACCTATTGACTCCACATGATCATGATGTATAATATACATTGCAAATAAAGTTGCTGCAACATAAATCCAACACCAGGCGGAAGGTTCAGGTGCCTTCCCAATTAAAGAGAAGGAATGACATTCTTATGTTGTGCAAAAAACATTTACAGATTTCTTATAGGAGGCTATCCAATTGAAAAGGACCCAGCTTTACCTAAATGATGAGTTATACCGTTATCTTTCAACATTAAGCCGGCAAGAAAAAAAAACAATTTCGGAATTAGTCAGGTCTGCAATTACTGAAAAGTATTTGATAAAAGGCACTATAGACAAAGTAGATATTGTTGACCGCCTTGCCGGTATTTGGAAGAATAGAGAAGATATGAGAAATCCTGGAAAATATGTCAGGACATTAAGAAAGGATACCAGAAAGAAAAGGTTAAGAAATGAGTAGATACATCTTTGACACTGATGTCATAATAGAGTGGCTCAGGAACAATAACGAAGTAGTCGAAAAGATCAAAGAACTTATTCAACAAAAAACATTATCCGATGAGAGATATAGGGCTTGTTTAACGATAAAGTTTAGTTGGGGAATATTTTTTTTAAGCCAAGCCTTAAACCGTTCAAGAGGGGAGAGGCAATTTCATCATCTATAAAGTATATGCCAAAGGTTTCAAAACCTGTTTCTTTTAATACCATTATCTCAACAGTCTTCTTATCGTTATCAACTATCCAGAATTCTTTTACACCATGTTCCATGTAAAGTTTCTTTTTTACGAGTTTATCCCTTTCTCTGGTAAATTTTGATAGGATTTCTATAGCCAGGTCAGGAGCACCCCTTAGATTATTTTTTGTTATTAAATTCATCCTCTCTTTAGAGATGAAGATTATATCTGGCTGCACTACGTCTGTCTCTGATAAAACCACATCAAATGGAGCATAAAGAACAATCCCCAAATCATTTTCTTTAACAAACTTCCTCAAAGGATGTGAAATATTCATTGAAATTATCTGGTGTTGGAAATTTGGTGATGGTGTCATGTATAATTCTCCTTCGATAAGCTCATATCTTCTATCATCATCCAGGGTTGTATAGTCATTATATGTGTATTTTACTTTTGTTTTAAGCATTGCAGACAAACTCCCTCAACTAATTTTTTGACCCGATAACGCCAGAGTATACTATTTTTATGCTTACTAAGCAATAAATTTTATTATATCTCTGACTTGCCAAGATTAGCAGTTGATTTAAGCCTTTTGGCATATTAGAATGCAAGCGGAGAGTATAAAGAATATGGAAAAATTAGTACAACAAGAAATTCGAACTCTCAGACATATTTGTGATTTGTACGGGATTGATCTCATTTTTTTGTTTGGTTCCCATGCCAAGAATCGAGTTACAGCTAAAAGTGATCTTGATATCGGCGTCTATCTAAGAAACCGTATTTCTTCAAAAAAAGTTTGGGAACTTCAATGCTCCCTCATAGATGTTTATAAAAGGTGCGATATTGATTTGATTGTTTTAAATGACGCTTCTCCGTTATTATTATTTGACCTGTTACTA
>JBHHYW010000662.1:0-1556 GCA_046757745.1 Candidatus Scalindua sp. | reverse complement strand
CGTAATGCTTTGTATATCTTTATAAACTGTTGTTTTTTTGGGGGAAGTAATTGTGCAATTAATCATATTATTTTACTTCATCAATTAATCCTATCATGTAAAATTTTTCAAGTTCAGTGTCATCAAAATCACCGTTTAAGATTTTTTCACATCCTTCAATAGTTTTCTCAAGTGGCACATACACTCCTTTCTTATTATTAAAAGCTTCGGTAACAAAAAACGGCTGCGTTAAAAATCTCTGCAATCGTTCCGCTCTCTTGGCAAGAATTCTATCTGTTCTTGATAGTTCTTCAATCCCAAGAATTGCAATAATATGGAAAAGTTCCTGATATTTTTGAAATATTGCTGTTACCTGAGAAGCTACCTTAAAATGGCGCTCGCTTATTACATCTTTATCAAGTCCTGAAGAACGCGATCGTAAAACATCAACCGCAGGGTAAATGCCTTTTTCAGCCACTTCACGCGAAAGAACCAAAGAAGCATCAAGGTGAGAGAATATAGACACCACAGCTGGGTCAGTAAGATCATCAGCAGGCACATAAACTGCCTGTAAGGAAGTGATAGTATTATTTGCATCTGCCCGTATTCTTTCTTGAAGCAAAGCAAGGTCATGTTCAAGTGTTGCTTGATAGCCTAATTCTGAAGGAACTTTTCCTAAAATCGCACCTACCTCCATTCCTGCCATAGTATAACGGAAAATATTATCAATAAATAAAAATATATCTTTGTTCATTTTATCGCGGAGGAACTCCGCGGCAATAACAGCGGAAAGACCAACTCTCGTACGCGCACCTGGCGGTTTATCCATCTCACTAAAATAAAGTGCTGTATTCTTAAGTACTTTTAATTCTTTTAGAGTAAGGTATAGATCGTTACCTTCACGCATACGCTCGCCAATACCAGCAAAAACGGAGTATCCTATTTTTTTAAGAGCGATATTATGTATAAGCTCTGTAATAAGGATTGTTTTACCAACTCCAGCTCCACCAAAAAGACCTATCTTGTCTCCCATACGAAATGGAGTTAAAAGGTCAATAACTTTTATTCCAGTTTCCAATATCTCATTATCGCGCTTTAAGTCATTTGTTTGTATCTTTTTATTTTCATAAAGCGAGAACGGCTTACCATTTTTAAACGGTAAGCTATCTATTGGATTACCGAACAAATCAAACATTCTTCCTAAAATATTTTCATTAAGAGATACAAAAACTTCATCACTAACATAAGAAACTTCCTCTCCTCTCTCTACTCCATCTGAAAAAGATAAAGCGATCGCGCGCACGGTTTTAAAATCTTTTCTTTCAATCACTTCCAAAAAAGCTTCCTTGTTTTTGCTTTGAAGTAGGCTATGAATAGGAGGCATATCTTTTTCAAATATAATTTCGGCTATACCTCCCTTTATTGCTGTAATTGTTCCCTTAATTTTTTTCATATCATATTATTTTATGAGTGGCAAAACTTTCCAACTGTCTTTGAGTTGTAATTCGGCGTCGTTCTTTCGTATAATCAAGTGTAAATTTATGAATGAACTCCTTTGTTTTTGTTGCAGCATGCTC
>JBHHYW010000661.1:0-1566 GCA_046757745.1 Candidatus Scalindua sp. | reverse complement strand
GTTAACATTGCATACCTGCCACAAAACCAGCCGCCCATAATCAGAAATGTCAAGGTCAACACGCCAAGACATTTATCCGGAGATGCATTAGCTAATCACAACGACACTGGTAAAAAGAAGACGGCTCTTTCTTCACCGGATGATGTATATCTGAACAGCAGTCGCAAAAACCATAAAGCTGTCCCTCAAGGCCCCAAGAAACTAATATCCTGGGAAGCGGACGACCCTAATAATGATAGATTGAGCTTTGATCTTGAATATAAGAGTGTGGATGAAAATAAATGGAAGGAACTGAAAAGAAATGTTAAAGAAGAAAATAAATTCTATTGGAATACAAACAGGATACCTGACGGACACTACCAGGCAAAAGTCATAGCGTGCGACGGCCTGGATAATCCATTAGAACTTGCGCTAAAGGAGGAAGTAGATAGTGATATCTTTCTAATAGATAATACAAGGCCGGTAGTATTAAATCTTAATACCGCCATTGAAGGCGACTCGATAGACAGACACGGCGGGACCGGTTACAGCATAATTGTATCAGGCGTCGCAAAGGATGAAATGTGTAATATAACCGACATTCAATACTCCATAGATTCAGGAGATTGGCAGACTGCATTCCCTGAAGACAAGCTTTTTGATTCAACGGAAGAAACTTTTCTGCTTAAAATCCCCTACATTTCTCCCGATGAACATACCATCGTAATCAATGCAATAGACTATGAGGGTAATATAGGCAGCAGCAGGATAGTCTTTAATCCGTAGTTGGTATTGGCGAGCGACGATTAGTCTGGCGGGAATCCCTTAATCATTTATCAATAGATCAGGTGTGGCCTAGTTCTATGATGGTTCATTCTGATTGAACTAACAATTCGCCTTCATCATTAATCTGATATTGCAACCCATAACCTAAAATTGATTGACAATGCATTTTACCGTCAAGCCAGTGAACATCTTTACCTTCTGTCGATACTTCGATTTTATCTTCCAGATAATGTTTTGCAATTATGAGAAATGCTGTTACTAGTATGTCGTACGGCCGGAAAGCTGTCTTACAGTATTTAAAATGCTTTCCATCTCATGGCGGTTTCCAAGGCTCAGATTGCAAGATTCTAGGAAAGGAAAATGGTTCATAACTACAATTACCGTTACAAGTTCTTTTCTCTAATATTGCTCCCGCATATCCAGCCCTTACTTTAACATCTTCCTGCCAATTGTCAGCAATACCACCAGCATCTTCTGCAGGCCAGGGGATTACTACACTTTCATTCTTTCTGTGGCCACAGTCAGCGGCTCCATTAAAACAAATATCATTATAGTCTATAACAGGATCTCCTTTTCCATCTCCGTCAGCCAAAGCGATACCAGCTTTGCTGATTAACGGTAATAACTGTTTGAAGTCATCTACAATCTTTTTCATGATATTGTAGTCAACTTCTTTCTCCCTTCTCCAGTAGTGAGTAAATCCCATTCTTATTTCCTCTCCATTATTTTTAAATAAACATAGTTTCGAGAAGATTTTAGGTTGCTTTTGTTTTCTAAATTATTACAAATAAATATATTTTA
>JBHHYW010000660.1:0-1567 GCA_046757745.1 Candidatus Scalindua sp. | reverse complement strand
AAACGCGAATAATAAAAGAGTTGTCGGCAAACCAAAAAAATTACTTTTATTAAAACGCATTCTTATAAACCTAAAGAAAACAGGATGTTTATTTAATATTCTCTTAACATCGTGATTATATATCACAGCGTGTTTTATTGAACGCAATACTGAAACTAAAAAACGAAGAACTCTCTTTCCTCTTTTGATTACAAATCTATCTAATATATAAAACACAACGATAAAAAAGACCAATCCTGCAATCAATAAACTGCTTCTCTCAGACCACAACACTATGGTCTCCCAAGCTTGTCCAAAGAAAAAACCTATAAGCAGAAATGCTGTTGCCCAAGCAAAACTGCTAAATATGTCCCACAAAAAAAAATTTCTAATTTTCATCTTAAACATACCCGCTACGAAAGGTATTATAGGCCGTATCGGTCCTATAAACCTTCCAAGAAAAATACTTCTGCCTCCATATTTGCCAAAAAAAGTTTTACCTTTCTCCAGATATTTTGATTTGAATATTTTATTGTCTTTTTTAAAAAATCTATCCACATTACTGCCAAGATAATAACTTAAAGTATCGCCAATAATTGCTCCAATAGCCGCAAACCACACAACATCACCCAAATCAAGAAATCCTCCTGATGATATAAAGCCAATAAAAATAACAAAAGTACTTCCGGGTATTGCAATGCCAATAAAAGCTATTGACTCAAAAAAAGCAACTAAAAGTACAACCAAGTATCCAAGAAATTGAAAGTGTTCAACTGCTGGCAATAAAGATAGTAAAAAATCCATTTTTATTTTTAATTAATTGCGCGTTTTTTTACTATAGATACAAGAAGTGGTGTGGCTAAGAACATTGAAGAGTATGTACCAGCGATGACTCCTGTCGCAAGAACAAGCGCAAAATTCTGTGTAGCCTCGCTTCCGAAGAAAAACAAAGTAAGGAGTACAAAAAGAGTTGTAAGTGAGGTGTTAATTGATCGTGCGTATGTCTGACTTAAACTTTTACCAACTGTCAGTTCAAACTCTTCTTTACTGTTGTTTTCGCGATTAAGTCTTAAGTTTTCCCTTACTCTATCAAACACTACAATAGTGTCATTGACTGAATACCCTAAGATAGCAAGAAGTGCCATGACAAAAAGTACATCTATCTCTGCGCCGACTGTATAACCTAAGAATGCAAATATTCCGACTGGTATAAGCACGTCGTGTATAAGCGCAATGATTGCGACAATACCATATTTCCACGAAGACACGGGCTGTGAGACCTTTCTGAATACAAAAGCGACAAAAAGAATAATCGCAACAATCACAATACCAATCGCAACAAATGCTTTATTGCGAAGTTCGCTTCCGATTGTTGGACCTATTGAGTTAAACCTCTCTTGTACAATGTTTTTTTCGCCATCAAATGACAGAGCGTTCAAAACATCAACCCTTTCATTTTCCGTTAAATCTTTAGTTCTCAAAATATATCCATCATCTCCAGTTGGTCGTATAGAAAATCCTCCAATATCCAAATCTGCTAATCTTTCTTCTAATACTTCTTTTGAAGGGCGTTCATTTGTGTAACTTA
>JBHHYW010000659.1:0-1570 GCA_046757745.1 Candidatus Scalindua sp. | reverse complement strand
CAAAAAACCAGAGCCCCGCAATCGGCTGCAAAAAAATGTTATGCCACCATCATTCTCCGAATCACCTAAAACGAATTCGGTAATTCTATTTTTGAAATGTCGTGTTCCAGCCACATAAAGTCTTTTAATTCTAAAAGTGTATCCTTTTCAAAAAGGAGTAGATTCTGACCAGAAAATATTTTCTTTATAAGCCTGATATTCTTATAACCGGATTCAAAAGCGAAAAACAGGTACACAATGAGACTCTCATATCTAAAGACGACAAAGTAATCACGAGATTTTTCAAAAAGTTTTATGTAGAGTTCTATCCCTTCATCGAATGGTTTCACTTTGCCGAACTGTTTTGACAGGTCTATATTTTCATCCTCAGTGTAGTTCAGTATTGCCAAAATGCGCCACGGCGTGTTTTCAGGGGCAATGTTATGTCGCTTGACCAAAATAGCTGCCGCACTTTTCGCCAAGACAGACAACGCAGTATTCCACGGAATCAGGAACGGATTAATTTTTTCATGACGTCTTATCGTTTCTGGGTCAGTCCAGTCAGAATACTTTTCATTTCGAACATCATTTATCTTAAAGAACTCTTTTTCTTGCTCCGAAAGGTCGCTCAAGAACGTCGAATCAATTACCATTATTTCTATATCTGGATGCTTGACATTTTGAAATGTAGAGTAACTATCTGGATTGTTTAGAATTTGCAGAAGCTCAATCGCTTTTCTTACAAATCTCTCAGGACCAAATGTATTATTACAAGTCTCATGTGTAGGCAATTTACCGCCGTAATCATACCCCTTTGCCTTTGGTTGTTCTCTTTTCAATAACGTCTTAGGAAACGCATGGTCTCCCGAATCATCAGATTCGATTATTTCTTTGCCACACAAATAACAAACATCATACATAAGTCTTATAAGATGGTTAAATTACGGGCATAACGCCGCGCTCAGGGGCAACCATGGAGCGTAGCGGAATGGTTCTCCCCTGCGCAGCGAATAGAGCGCGTTGTTATGCATAGCTATTTGGCCCAAGTTAAAATTTCGTTAATATAATTTTGTGGCAACCCTTTCTTTTGTGCTACCACGGATAGTGATTTAGCGTAGGACTTGTTGCTGCCTGATAATTTAGATATTGGCAAATTGTAAGAATACACATTAGCGATTGCACCGTTTAAATCAGTTGCTTCAACAAGTTCGGGCACATAGTCCGAAACACTTGAGTCAGAGTAAAGTTGCTCGAGTTCCTCTTCACGTAGCTCCATAACTAAACCATAAGAACGTTCCCCTTCCGACTTAACTAACGTAGCTCGTTCGCCTATTCTTAGTCCGTAACCATCAACGTATGCAATTTTTCCAAATGTAGGGTTGAAACCTTTTTCTCGCAATAGTTCATCGTCCATAAATAGTCCATAGAAAAATATAGGCTTCATTGTTCTTCCTTATGCATAACATTAAGGATGAGCTGCCAAGGGCTTCATAGCTCACCCGCTGATTTTGAAGATAGAGCCATTTGAGATGCACCTTTTTTCTATAATCCCAAAATTTAGTTGGATTTCGCTATTTTTTAGTTTGCTACA
>JBHHYW010000658.1:0-1571 GCA_046757745.1 Candidatus Scalindua sp. | reverse complement strand
GAAACCATTCCAAGGAATTGTTTAACGTTTTCCATTATTTCATCTGCGACAATAGCCATTTATACATCTCCTTTATCATGGAAAATTGTTTTTCTGTAAATTCTCCGGTGCATGTTTGATAAAAGCTGAATTTAGAGTCAGGATATCTGGCTTCAATATTAAAATCGTTTACATCGGCAAGAAAGGAAAGCTGGTCCTCTGTAAAGGAAAGCCCTGTATTTTCTGCAAGTTTTACAAGATTATGACTCATTGGAGGCATTGCCCGTTTATCTCTTACATAAAACGCTTTAAGAACTTTTTCAATAACCAGATGCCCTATAAACAGACACCAATCGTATTTCTGGTTTCTGAAAAGTGTTTCAGCTACATCCATGTCATGCGCCGCCGATTTAAGCCAATAATCGATATTTTGTTTTATGTTCATGAATCACTTCAGTCATATGTTAGAGTGAAGTATGATCGTTTCTGTCTTTATTACATCAATGTAAGCCTGTTAAATGTCCGAAGATAGTTTATTCAGCAAATTAGCCTACAGGAAAAATCTGAGGAATCAAAGATCAAGAAACCCGATTATCCCCGTGAGTATAACGTGGATGTGTGTGTATTGTTATCTTTTGGGGGTGGAATGTCAAGGGGAAGATTTTACGTACATGTTAAATAACTGAAACCGGAACATCATACGGAATTATTTATTCATAGAAATAAGTATGGTGTTCCACGAATTCAAATAACGGTCGCTGTCCCTATCATATTCTTTCCGCCGTCAAGCTTACTTTCTAAAGATTGGAATTCATGCTGACCTTGCCATGAATTTGTTATACAGTTAATTCTATGGCTTTCAAATGTCAATCCCCATTGACCTTTCCAATATTTGGACTCCTGCGACTGTTATTGATGATGTTCAGGATCCTCAACTTGATGCGGAAAGATTGGAGATCAGATAAGAATAGAAAAATATAGTTTTTAAGACTATAAATAATGGTCGCTGTCCCTATTTTACTTTTTTAGGTTTGTGATCATGTCTAGAATGTAAAGATGCTTAATTACAGAGAAGGAATGTGTTGTATCTTTACAGAACGGTTAACGTATGTATCAATCTTGCTGTTAGCTTCTTCATCAAAAAACTGTTCTTTGCAGGAATCGCACTCATCAAAAACAAGATTCGTAACTTTTACTTTGCCGTGTTTTGTATTGAAGGTGAGAGTTCTTTTTACTCGTTTAATTCCAGAACTATTACACATTGGACATGATTTCCATTTAGATTCCATAATACAATCCTCTCAATTGGATATCTTTGAAGATACAAGAACATAGAAAACTTCACCATCTTTTGTCTTTCTTGTTGTTCCTTTTGTATAAATCCAAGTTCCACTTAGATTAGGGCTTTCGATAATATATAGTTTCTCTTTTTTTAATATTCTTCCACTACTTTTAGATCGAATAGTTTTCTTTATCGCAGTGGCCCTTACTATAGACTCAATAATATCATCAATTGATAATCCGTCAAGTAATCTTTCATCCTCTGCCTTTCTTGTAAAAATAAGTTTTCGTGCTATTGCCAATCGCTTAAT
>JBHHYW010000657.1:0-1572 GCA_046757745.1 Candidatus Scalindua sp. | reverse complement strand
ACGTCTGTAACGCCCCAAATGCAGCAAGTAGTATCAGAATCAATTTAGAAGTAACGAATGGAGAGTTATTTGTACTTTGCGGATTTGTATCTATGAGGAACTGAGACTCGGTGTCTGACGGAGGCTTGAAATCTGAAACCGGCCCGGGTAAGATTGCAAGGTAACCAATATAACCAAGCAACAAAATAAAAAGTATTAAAAGAGGTATAAAAATTCTGACCGTTTCTGAACTGGCGCCGGCTGGCGTCATCTTTCTGCCAATATGATCTGTATTATTAGTCACTTTCTGTTCTCTCCTTTCTTTATTTATAGAAGAAAATAATGCAACTGAATAATTGTACCTGTTTAGCTGACTATTTCAAACAGCTAAAACAATATTTGTCATTCTTCTTTATTAACACCACCGTTTACCAGCGCCTTTTGAAGTATTTGTATTGAGTGTGTAGTTTTTATCCTGGAATTCTTGCCCGCAAATCCATCGGCTATCTGCATTACACAACCCGGGCAGTTAGTCGCAACGGTGTCCGCACCACTCCTTTCAATCGAGGCCACTTTCCTCTCAAGCATCTTTAGTGTTAGGTCGTAATGGATTATGGTAAAAATCCCGCCTCCGCCGCAGCAGGCGCCTGCCTGATCCATCTCAACAAAATTGGAAGCTTTTTTCAAAACATTTCTCGGCTCGTCAGATATGCCTCTTACCCACAAAAGATGGCATGGATCGTGATAGGTCACTTTTTCATCAACAGGCTTTGTTTCGTATTCATCACCACAATATTTGTCAATAAACTCTGAGATATCATAGATTTTATCCGACATCGGTTTCCATGAGGAACCCAGAGTACGCAGATAATCCATCTTAATAGTCTTGGTACAGGTTGCACAGGCAGTTACTATAGCATCGAGTTTGTGTGATTCAAACACCTCTCTATTTAAATTTGCCAGTTTCTTACTGGATTTATAATCACCCATTGAAGATGAAGGCGTTCCACAACACAACTGGCCTTGCGGCACAACCACCTCTATGTTCAACCTGTTAAGCACATCAACTACCGCCTCTGCAATATCAACGTAAATGTAATTTATCAGACATCCTGTGAACAGCCCTACCCGCATTCGCGGATTTTTTAGTTTCTTGGTTTTGCGAAGCTTTTTTAATGCACTCTTCTTTGCCAGAGTAGGTATCCATCTCTTGCCCATAAACAGGAGGGGAAGATGACGCATCTGTCCTCTTTTCTTCATAGGTATAAACCTTTGAATCTTAGAGCTTACCTTCAACATTATGTCAAAAAGTATCCTTCTGGGTAATATGTATCTGAAGATAATCCTCGGCAACAATGGAACTCCCATATTCTCCGCCACTCCACGAAGCATGGCCGAAATAATTACCTCATAATCTACCCCCGAAGGACAAACCGTTCGGCACCTCATACACTTTTTGCAGGAATATACATAATCACGCAACTTGTCGGTATAAACTATCTGTTTGTCCCGAAGGGCCTCTGCAAGGCTGATGCGTCCGCGCGAAACCATTGACTCGTCACCGGTTTCGAGAAAGACAGGGCAAACGGTATG
>JBHHYW010000656.1:0-1579 GCA_046757745.1 Candidatus Scalindua sp. | reverse complement strand
ATATCTTGAAAACATTATTCTGGTATTCCCTTCGTATGCCAATACCAGTATCCTCCACGAAAAATTTGTAATAATCTCCATTTTTGTCACACCCAATCGTGACCTGTCTTTGTTTGTCGTCGCCCATAAATTTAATTGCGTTAGTAACTAAATTGAAAAACACATCTCTCATTCTTCTTTCGTTACACGGAACATTTGGCAGGTTGTGTTTGATTAAGACGTTAATATTGTTTGACTCTATTTTGTCTTCCAGCATCCTTATTACATTCTTAACAATATCTTCACTGGCATTATCTGTAAAGTTATAAGCAACCAACCCAATTTTTGCAACTTCTAGTATCTCATAAATCCTGTCAGACATCAGTTTTATGTTTGCTTTTATTCTGTTTGAGTAGCGCTTGTCCTTTTCATCGTATGTGTTCTTGTTGTTCTCGTATAACCTGGTGAAATAACCGTCTATTGAAAACAGAGGCTCCTTTAAATCATGTGATACCGTATAAATAAAGTCCTTTAATTCCTTATGTGCGTTCTCTACTTCCGTAGCCTTTTCAATCAATTGTTCCTCTGTATTTTTACGTGCTATTGCGTTGGCAAGGAGATTTGCCACGGAATGGAGAAAGTTGATATCGTCTTTAGTAAACGTTACGTGCCTGGTTGTATGTGTGCTCAATACACCCCAAGGACCATTAGTACCTTGAATGGCAACACTCATTCCACTGACTACGTTATGTTCGTGTAAAAGCGGAGGGCATGAAAATCGTGTCTCAGTCTTCAAATCTTCTACGATTACAGGTTTTTTCGAATGTAGGGTGTAACCAGCCTGTGAATCTAACCCTGTAGGGACTTTAGCATTGCCGACAAGGCCATCCTTCCAGCCCACACCAGCTCGCAGCAGTATTTCTTTGCTATCAGGTAGTAGTTCAAGTACCCTGCAATATTCATTGTCCAGTGTCTCTGCAACTTTTCTTACCACTTCATTCATCAGGTCAGTCAGATCATGGCCCAGCAAGGCTTTATGCCCAAGGAAGGTAATAGTTCTCTGTTGGCGAACGTAAGCTTCAAATGCACTCTCGACACGTTCGCGTTTCTCAACTTCTTTCCTTAGTTCTTGAATAAGCCTTTTTCTCTCTTCTTCAACTACATTCATTTGACATTTTCTACCCTATGTGCCTGCAAAAAATTAAACTTGTAAAAGTCTTTTCCCGAAAAGCACATTCTTTGTTATTTGATTAATATTATGAATTAAGACTGAACCGTTCAAACAGCGTAGCTGGTCTTGCCGGTAACTGATTACGGCTATTGACTAATCGCCTATTCCCGGATTACTTTTTATCTTTATTTTTCAATCCATAGTGGCGAGCAATTCGTTCAAGGATATCTTTGATAAGTGCTTTAATTGTTACGGGTATTAATATAATCTGAAAAATTGGATTAAGCGCCTGTATCAATATTTTCTTATAAGGGGCGTCTCCTGTGACCATATTCCACAGAAGTTTGTTAAGGTGATTTGCTATCCAGGAGCCTTTTCTACTTTTAACGTATGATAGACGTGCTTTTACCAGCCAGTTCTGTTTTGTGA
>JBHHYW010000655.1:0-1590 GCA_046757745.1 Candidatus Scalindua sp. | reverse complement strand
CTGGTTGTATTTGCATATACGGTCTGTTCTGGAAAGTGAGCCTGTTTTGATTTGCCCTGCATTAGTTGCTACGGCAAAATCAGAAATGATAGTATCTTCCGTTTCTCCGGAGCGGTGTGATATTACGGTGGTGTAGCCCTTTGATTTTGCCATTTCTATTGTTTGTATGGTTTCTGTAATCGTGCCTATCTGATTAAGTTTGATCAATATTGAATTAGCTATACCCAGTTCAATACCTTTTTTAAATCTGGTCATATTTGTTACAAATATATCGTCTCCGACCAGTTGCACCCTGTTGCCAAGTTTTTCAGTTAACGCTTTCCAGCCATCCCAATCATCCTCTGCAAGACCGTCTTCTATCGAATAAATAGGGTAATTAGAGATCAAATCCTCGTAAAATGAGATCATACCTTCAATAGATTTCTCGGGATCGGATTCAGCCTTCAAAACGTATTTCCTCTCTTTATAGACTTCATTTGCAGCTGTGTCCAGCGCCAGCAACACATCCTTACCCGGCTCGTAACCGGCTTTATTTATGGCTTCCACTATAGTCCCCAGGGCCTCCTCATTACACTTTAACTCAGGGGCAAAACCTCCTTCATCACCTACATTGGTGTTATAACCTTTGGTATTAAGGATCTTCTTTAAACAATGAAAGACTTCTGCGCCAATCCTTAATGCATCTCTAAAGCAGCCAGCTCCAACCGGCATGATCAGGAATTCCTGTATATCAAGATTGTTGTCGGCATGCTCACCACCATTTATTATATTCATCATCGGTACCGGTATGATATGGGCGTCATCATCTCCCAGATATTTGTACACCGGTTTACTTGATACGTTTGCGGCAGCTCTTGCTATCGCAATTGAGACACCCAGTATGGCATTAGCGCCCAGACTGCTTTTATTCTCCGTGCCATCGAGTTCTATCATGAGTTTATCTATATTTTCCTGCTCTGAAGGGTCCATACCTTTTATCTTCGGTCCTATTATATCTGTCACGTTACTGACTGCTTTGGTAACACCCTTTCCAAGATACCGCTTTGGATCGCCATCTCTCAGTTCACAGGCTTCGTGACGTCCAGTAGATGCACCTGACGGAACAGCCGCCCGCCCTATTGTGCCATCATTAAGAATTACGTCTACTTCAACCGTCGGGTTACCTCTGGAGTCTAGTATTTCCCTTGCAGTGATTCTTCCTATCTTTGCCATGCCTTGTCTCCCACAAAATTTTAAAAGAATTCAACAAATAAGTTTTATATCAAAAAGGTATAAAACCTGTCAATTACAAACTGCCCTGTCGAATCCGGAATCCTAAAGCACTCCACCCTTTATCTTATTAAATCCTTGAAATATCATATATATGTGATTAGACTAAACAAATTAAAGAAAGGATGACAGGCAATATGGAAGATAATAAGAAAAAGATTATTGTAGTTGCAAGAGCCGGGGGAATTGAGATTGTCGTAGAAAGCACAAGAATTGAAGATGCTTATACCTTAGTACTTTCGAAGCCACGGGCCACAGAACTCGCACTAAACATACTGAACACCATATACAAGACAGGAGCAAAACTATAACCAATTATTG
>JBHHYW010000654.1:0-1593 GCA_046757745.1 Candidatus Scalindua sp. | reverse complement strand
GGGGCAAACTTTTGCATGCTTTGCGGTACATTACTGTATCAGAGGTGTGAAGATTGTTTGGCTGCAAATCCAAAATATGCAAAGTTTTGTCACTACTGTGGTACGAGCCTGCTGGAGCTTAGGTCGATAGAGGGACAATACGAAGATGTAGAAGATGCAGAGAGTTAAGCACCGGTTGCCCAATATTGAGTAAAGTGGGGCTGTACTGTATGTCGGACAGATTGGACATCATTAAGATAGGTTTTATTTGTGCCAATCTATTGCTGGTTCAATCTGACTGTCCGACTTCGTTATTCTGGTGGGCAGGCCTGAACCAGCAGAAAATTCTGTTAAAAAAGTCAGCCCATGGTGTTAAGCGTTTCGGAGGTGTCAATACGATAGATTCAAAAGAAATTGCGGTTGAGTGTGCAAAAATCGCTGATAAGAAGAAGGCGCAGAATATAATTATACTTGATATCAGCAAGCTTACATCTGTTACAAGGTATTTCGTAATATGTACAGGAATCAATGAACGGCAACTTTATACCATAGCCGATGAAATAGAAAAAGAGTTGAAGAAGCTTTCAATTAAGAAATATGGAATAGAAGGATACAGGGAAGCAAAATGGATACTCATTGACTACGGCGATGTCATAGTGCACCTCTTTGATAAAGAGATGCGAGGCTATTATGACCTGGAGCTGCTATGGGGAGATGCTCCCAAGGTCAAATGGTGAATGTGCGTTAAGAATTATTGTTTAAGGTAAAAAACTGTCTGCCTTCTTTAGCTTTTGAGGAAGGTACTTTTCAATTACATAGTTTAATCCATGTTTTGCCAGCGCCTGCTGCTCTGCTCTTACACCCATTTTTAATAGCTGATTAATTGCCTTCTGCCATTCCTTATACTGTTTTATAAATGGATCGTTCTTCAATGCATCTTTTGCTCTCTTAATATCTACGTCTTTTAATGGATGAGTCGGGAGTTTGTAGTCAATGATATCCTGTGGTGTTATGCCGAGGTATCGCGCATTTGGTACGCAGAAATATTGGTTAATGTGTGCCGCATTTCCTGAGCCAACCTTCAGGGTCCTATATATGTTGCTGATGCCATAAGGGTCTCCATCAACAAAGACATATACAGGTATCTTTTTTCCCTCAGACAAACGCCTGATAAATCTTCTGCATGCCCTGGTTGGCACTCCTCCCATAGAGATTAATATACAATTTGCTTTTTTCCAGTAGTTGTGTTTTACAAGCCTTTGGAACATTCCGGCAGTCTCTATTACCAGTACAAACTTTGCGCTGGTTTCGAATTTCAGGTGTTCGGTTGAAATGGGAATAGAGTATGCGCCTGAACCGAACTTGGTGCAATCAATCTTGAGATGTTTGCCGGTTTCCTGATCTTTATCTATTACTACTAACTTTCCAGCGACATCTCCTCCCTTCTCTTCCGGGATAAAACCCAATTGTTCTCTGTTGACCTCAAACATTGCCTCAACATCATCTATTACGGTATCTGATTCAGGTTGTTCCTCAAAACGCGCATCGTCCCAATTCTTGGATACATAATAAGCCTCTCTCTTTGTGGCTATATCATCTTTTTCAATGAGTTCC
>JBHHYW010000653.1:0-1595 GCA_046757745.1 Candidatus Scalindua sp. | reverse complement strand
TCATCAAAAATCCAGACCGACATGAGCTTTGTAACTATGGCAAAAGAACTTCTTAAGAATAACGTCCTTGTACTTGCAACAGGTTGTGCGGCAACGGGATGTGCAAGGCATGGTTTGTTGAATGGGGAGGCAATGGAACTGGTTGGTGATTCACTCAGAGGCGTCCTTGAGACCCTCGGAAAGGCCGCAGGCCTGAACGGATCAATGCCGCCCATCCTTCATTTCGGTTCATGTGTAGACAATTCCAGGTGTGCGGTACTTGCTTCGGCAATCGCCGATTATCTGGATACATCCATAGACAAACTTCCACTGGTTGCAAGCGCAGCCGAACACGTTGTTGAAAAAGCTGCCGCCATATACATGGGCGTAATTTCCCTTGGTATAACCACTCATATCGGCGTAACGCCAAAACTGGGAGGTTCCCCATATGTAATCAACATGCTCACTAAGGAACTGGAAAAGACTACGGGAAGCGCCCTGATCATCGAAATTGATCCGATGGAATCAGCAAAGGCCATGATTAATCACATCCAGAAAAAGAGGAAAGAACTTGGGATTTGACAAGGCTAAAAAAGGGAGTTTTGTCCGCTATTTTATTGATCAATATTGTCTTTAACTTGCGAAAGTAGAAATACTTAGAAGCTAAATTGAGCGATTTTATATTATATGCCATTGTAGCCGAAGGCTTTAGCCTGCGTTTCGCATCA
The DNA here is from genome assembly GCA_046757745.1 of Candidatus Scalindua sp. GTDB lineage: Bacteria > Planctomycetota > Brocadiia > Brocadiales > Scalinduaceae > Scalindua. The sequence continues at coordinate 888 of JBHHYW010000653.1, read as the reverse complement.
TCCAATGGGTGTATGTGAATTTTTCGTAAGTTACTCAACCTAAAGGATGCGACTACACAAATCGCTCAATTTAGGTAGAAATATTTCCAGGCCGTTTGTCTGTTAAGCCGTAAAAAGTCAGCAAAAAGTACTAAAGTATTCTTTTGTAGTGCCGATAATGTATGAAAGTAGGCTCTAATTATATACATAAACCGGTACTAATGATGAAAAGAATAAAACGCATACACTATATCACCCTTTTTGCACTTGCCCTTATAATCAATCCGGCAGGTCCTGTTTCAACTATGTTAGACATAGGCATTGAACAGGCATATGCCGAAACTCCTACAATATCCGCCAAAAATCAAACAGCAATAAAGAAAATCAAGAGCAAACAAACAGAAGCAGGAAGTATAGTCTCAGAACACATAAACGAAATGGGAAATGGATTCACAACAGTAAAGATGTTGGAAATTCCTGAAAACCAATTATCAGATATAATTGAACAATGGAGTCAACTTGGACATGAGGTTAATGCAGATACTATTCATAATAAAGAGTTTATAAAATATTTGTTATGCAATACGGATATTAAATTATTCAGCTATTCGGCAAAGGTTCCCATGTTATACTTTCTTGTGAAGCACGAAATAGCAGAACCTATAATATATGGTGGAAAGATAAAGAAATTTTTCAAAACAATTACATTCCGCGGATGGTTCAGGATTGCAGATGCAGTAGATACGCAAGGTAATTACAAAAAAGGTTACGAACATCTGGGCACGCAAAAAGAAATGATTGTAGACTTATTTAAGGTGGTTTTATCCAAGATAGTAAAAGGCAGTTATTCAATAGTTGAACTATATACCGATGAAAACGGAAAGAGAAAAGGCAGATTTAGGTTCTTCG
>JBHHYW010000652.1:0-1607 GCA_046757745.1 Candidatus Scalindua sp. | reverse complement strand
AAAAATTATCATACAATATGTGAGGACAAACAGTCTTGATATTAATGCTCGTTGGCTTGAAGCTGCTTACATTAATGGAAACTATATTCCGTTAAATTCCTTAAGTTATATTTATCAAAAAAGCTCTGATTATGAATTAAAATATCTTTTAGGGATTATTAATTCTTTCTTAATGAATCGATATTACCGATCATACTATACGGATGTCAATGTAAAGCCTACATATTTAGCACAATTGCCAATACCGACAAAGAACATCAAAATTCGAAAAAATATTAGTTCTGTTGTTGGTGAAATCATTTCCTTAACCCAATCTGACGGCTATCTTAACAACAAGCAAAAACAATCCAAAGTAAAAACACTTAAAGCCGAAATCGACCGGCTAGTTTACAAGCTATACGACCTCACACCGGAAGAAATAAAAATCGTGGAAGGGGAAAAATTAGAAAGGTTTGTGGACGTCAAACCTTGATTAGTGATTATAATTATTAGAAATAGAAAATGGGGTTGAATTATAGGATAATTTGATGATGTTAATAATTTGCATTAGCGGAAGTGTGCTGGGGTGAGGTATAATCCTTCGTGGGTATGTAGTTCACCTATTACTTGATTTTTCGGGTAGTTAGTATTATGTTAAATTTACAAAAGAGAAGGGTTGATCCTGAAAATTGTCGGAAAATGAAATTTTGATTGGTGAAATTATATGAAAAGGAATTGAAAGGAAAGGAGAAATCAATAATGCAAATCTTAAATGCTAAACAAAAACTCGAAGAAATAATAAGTTCACTACCAGAGAGTAAGTTGGAGGAAGTAATTGACTTTGCCTGCTTTTTAAGAAATAGAGAAGAAGCTGATGAGCAATTAAGAATGCAGATGGACTCACATGCTTATAAAGATTGGATGAGCCCTGAAAATGACATTTACGATGAGGTCTTTAAAAATGAAGTTAAATAGAGGCAACAACAATATATTGGCAGCTTAGACTCTTTAAGAAGTGTGTATTACTTCTCTAATTTCAAGAGCCATTTCTTTAGTGCAATTCCGGAAGAGAATCCCCCAAGCTTTCCATCAGAACGTATTACCCTGTGACAGGGTATTATCGGAGGTACGGGGTTTTTCCCGACCGCATTTCCAACGGCCCTGACGGAGTGTGGATTGCCTATTTCATCGGCAATCCATTTATAACTCCTCAACTCTCCATAGGGTATTTTACTGACTTTCTCCCACACCTTTCGTTGGAATTCTGTTCCGATACTTAAATCCAGCATGGATTTGAAATTTACCTGACGTCCATTAAAGTAACTGGTTAATTCATGAATTACAATCTTTAGTCTTTTGTCGTCACGGATTATCTCTTTTTGGAATCTTTGTCTTAGAAGTGGTTGGAATTTGGCCTCGGATATCTTTGATAGACTGACAAGGCATACGCCCCTGATAGTTTCTGCGATAAATACAGGGCCGAATGGAGAGTCAAGGCAGGAGTAACTGATAATATCTCTCATTCACTTTTATGACCAAAAGTCAGCTTTACTCCCTTTATCATGCCAATTATTATGGAAGATATAAAGAGGATGGTCAGCAATATTGAAATGATGTAAGTGAGTATT
>JBHHYW010000651.1:0-1616 GCA_046757745.1 Candidatus Scalindua sp. | reverse complement strand
TTCCTGCGCAATCATCTCTAACCTCCCAGCTTATGTAAGATGGAAAAGTAAAACAATCAGTACAGATAGATCATAAACACTATAACGGAGCTTTCTAATGTTTATATTATCAAAATCTGTGCCAGAGCTGAGTAATCATCGTTATATATTTAAGCAAGCATCACATTTTTGCAGACCATTATGTAACATCAGTATACAAATAGTGTTATGTGGTTTATTAGTTGTGCTGTGTAATAGGTGGCACTGAATTATTTAGATGTATGATGTGCCATGTTACAGTGCGTAATGGCACAATTGTGTAATATGGCACATTTCAGAAAAAAGGTATTATTAATGATTTTCAGGAGTAATATTTGTATAATATTACATGAAGGCGGTTAAGTCATGAGATACAGAAGAATTGCATTGAAAACATTCATTAGTATTTTTTCTCTTACGTTCACATGTACTCCTCTGTGGTCAGGTGAGCCGGGAGAAGTAATTAAGGAGGCTATCTTTAAGGATACTTCTCTGAAGGAAGTAGAAAACACGAAGGAACGTAAACAAAAACTCTGGAAAGAAATTTCACCTTCTTTCAATTTTGAAGAGATGGCGAAAAGAGCCATGGGAAAGTATTGGAGGGAACGTTCTGATGAGGAAAAAAAAGAATTTGTAGAATTATTTGCCAATAACATTAAATCTGCTTATATTAGAAAAATAGGCCCTTTTTTCGGAGAGAGAATTATTTCTCTGAGAGAAAAGCAAGATAATGAATACGCCGAAGTGTATATCGAACTTATTAAAAAGACTGAGGAGAAAATGTCTGTAGATTTTCGTTTATTCAGGAAAAATGGGGAATGGAGGATTTGCGACGTAATTATTGAAGGAGTAAGTATAGCCAATAATTACCGCCTCCAAATTTATAGTTTTTTGATTAAATCTTCATATGAGGAATTGGTTCAAATATTTAAACAGAAACAGAGCAAAGAAAAGAGTAAATCCATTCGATGGATTATTTCCCACTCGTCAGCGATCCTGAAATAAGTTTTCCAAAGTGGGCATGCCAGGTCCAGAGATGACAATAATTACTCTCTTTTTATGCCTTCGTATTCAACTCTGGTATTCAGGTTTTTAATTGAGTCTTTAAAGCTATCAGATGCAGTTAGGTTGTCCAGTTCTACTATCTTAACATTAACGTGCGGGAAAAAGCTGATTATCCTCAGGTTGTTACTGTCAAGTTCTTTCTTGATCGGGTCAATACAATTCTTTGAGTAGAATGCATGTAACGGCTCCAGGCCTCTTTTACTTTTTGGAACTACAACGTCATACTCTTTTGTAAGTTCTTTAAGATGTTTTATCAGTCCTGATTCAACAAATGGCATGTCACAGGCAAGCATAAATGTATAAAAACTACTTGAATTAACAAGGCTGGTATATATTCCTCCCAGCGGTCCTTTTTCCGGATAGATGTCCTTAAAGACAGGCAGATTCAGATGCTCATACTCTGATGGTGTATTGGCTGAAATGAGAATCTCATCAAATATTTCTCTGAGCAAGTCTATTTGTCTTTCTATGAATGTTTTGCCCTTTAGTTTAAGAAATGCCTTGTTAGAGCCCATCCTGCTACTATTGCCGCC
>JBHHYW010000650.1:0-1621 GCA_046757745.1 Candidatus Scalindua sp. | reverse complement strand
TATCCTTTCATTCTCTTGAGGATCGCTTAGTCAAGAGTGCCTTTCGTAAGGGGCAAGACGCATCCAGTCTGGAGATTCTTACAAAAAAACCTCTAAGTCCTCTTGTTTCAGAAATCGGGGAAAATGTTAGAGCTAGAAGTGCTAAACTTCGTGCAGCAGAAAGGACATAACTTATGAAAGTTTGCAGATATGGTTGTATACTTGTTGTTCTTTTAGTAATGGCAATCTTTACAATGTCGGAAAGTTCGAGAATAATAAAAATTGGATACGATGTTACAAAAATGGAGAATGAGCTGGCGAGATTATCAGAAGAGAGCAAAAAATTAAGATTCAAATCAGACAAATTGAAAAGACCGGAAATGATATCTTTGAAAGTAAAAGCTATGAAACTTGATCTGATTGTACAGGAAGAGGAAAGTATCGCCATTGTAAAAAAATCTCATAAAAGCCTGAACAAAAAATTGCCTGGCAAAATTGAAGCGTGAGTGTTTCAAATTTCTAATTAAATCATTTGTAAAGAAATATAATGTTAAACACAAATAGAATTCCAAAGTGTTACAAAATAAGAGCAAACATCTTGTGTCTCTGCATTTTTGTAATCTTCACTGCCCTACTATATCAATTGGTTCGCATACAGATTTTTGACCACAAAAAATATACTTTTTTAGCGTTTTCTCAGCAATTCAAAAAACAGGATATTCCCACAAGAAGGGGAGTTATTTTTGATAGAAACGGGTTGAAGCTTGCAGAATCAGTTCAAGTAAGTTCTGTCTTTGCAGATCCGCTATTTATAAATGATAAAAATAAGGCAGCCCAGGTAATATCTGAGGTATTGGGCTTAAATAAAATAAAAGTTGAAAAACTATTAAACAAGAAAAAGAGATTTGTATGGATAAAAAGAAGGTTACTAGACGAACAAGAAGATGTATTAAAACAGTTAAATCTTGAAGGTATTGGTTTTAGGCATGAGTACAAAAGGGTCTATCCATATGAAAATTTATGTTCTCACATATTAGGTTTTACTGATATTGATCAAAATGGTTTAGAAGGTATTGAGAGTTCACTCAACCAGGTTATTACTGGAAGTAAAGGTTCCAAGGTAGTAAAAAAAGATGGTCACCGCAGGCAGTTTTCTACATTAGAAGGAGAGACTGTTTCTGCAAAATATGGCAATAGTGTCTTTTTAACTATTGATTGTAAGATTCAGTCTATAGTTGAGGATGAACTTGAAAATGCATGTTCAAAGTGGAAACCGGAGTCGGCTGTCGCCATAGCAATGGACCCTTTTACAGGAGAGGTATTAGCTATGGCTAATTACCCTTCGTTTAATCCAAATTTCGTGCAGGATTCAAGTCCACGAGAAAGGCGTAACAGAGCAATTACGGATTGTTTTGAACCGGGTTCATTGATTAAACCCTTAATTGTGAGTGGTGCACTTGATAGTGGCTTAGTGAAAGAAGATGACCAGTTTTTTTGTTATAATGGCGCTTTTAAAGTTAGAAACAGGGTAATCAGGGATGTTCATTCATATGGATATTTAAGTGTATCTGACATAGTAATTCATTCCAGCAATATTGGAATGGCACAATTAGGGATGCGTATGGATAAAAACAGATTATAC
>JBHHYW010000649.1:0-1633 GCA_046757745.1 Candidatus Scalindua sp. | reverse complement strand
GTACGCTTAGTCCCTCATTTACCAAGACCTTTGCCGCTGCAGCGCCTGAAGGGCCGGAGCCAGCGATAACAACGTCATATTCTTTCACGGTTCACCACGGATATTTACGTCTGCCGTCAAGCAGCATATTGTGGTGAGCAACCTGCCCAACTGCATCATTCGGGTGGGTGCCCAACTTTACGACCCTGTGCTTCTTATTTACAAGACTACCAGACCTTGAAGATGGAATATGTTTGGCAAGCAAAGAAATATAACATAGTGCGGATATTTAACTATACCAATAATTTTATCGTAATAACCAGCCAAGTCGTAGTGGTTTTCGATTATGTGAATCCATCTTTCTTCGGTGAGTCTAAATTAACCCTGTTTGTTGATTTTATTATTTCCATCTGACGGCTTAGAGACTAATTCCACCTTTTCTTAGGAGAAGCCAGGGCCAAAGCTTCATTTATCAATTATCCAGAAAGCCATAGACAGAGATCTTGTTCTTAGTTTTTAAACAGTTTTCGTAATATACTAATGAGAGCATGAAATAGTTTACATTGGGATCAACTCTAACCTTTACCCCGCCTGCCTATTCTGGCAGATTAAGAGAAAAGGATGTATACTATTTAATGCTCCAGGTAGTAACAGCAACATAATCGTTTAGAAAACCGTTTCCCAATCTTGTGTAACACATTAAAAAATGATTGAGTAGTTATTTCAATCAGTATTGATACTCTCTAATTTTCCTCCATAACTATGACAGTTCATAAATTCCTCCTTGCCAAACACTGTTCCATTCATCACTACTTATACCGGCTTGCCTTAATATCTCTTTAACCAAACCAATATGTATATCGTTGCTTTTATGAGGATTAGGAATGCGAATCTTCTTTTTACCTTTTTTCATGAACTGATGCTTCCCGCCTGAAAACGGGCCGGAATATCCAATGGCCCTGAACTTCTTTATTAATTCTTTTCTTGAGATTTGATCAGACATAATCAAGCATTTGTTACTTCTTTTATAGACATTTCAATGCCTTCTATTATTGGGATAGGGTCCCCGTCTTTTACTTTTAGCAGTAGCCATTCTTCTAACACTTCCATAAGCTCTTTTCTGCACTTTTCGACTGTCTCACCGTTCGCCCAGACTCCTTCATAGCCGGGAATTTCAGCAAACCACGTCATATCTTCAAGCCGTTTATATTCAGCTTTTTCTAATGCTCCTTGTATATATTCTATTAGCATAAATATTCCTTCCTTTCTTATCTTATTAGTTCCTTGTAATTAATGTCTTGACGCCGTCACTTTTAATGAGTCATATTTATACCTCCATAATAATCTTGTTTTTGTCTCACATTGACAAAAATCTTAATGAAACCCAGATCCATTAAACTAAAAAAACAACTAATGGGAAATGTCATAAGAAAGAGAATAAGGTTACATCTGTTCACGCACATTATTCCTTAATCCCTACGATTTTGCAAATAGTTTATCCATTCTTTTAAGCCACTTTGACCCAACCGGCAACGCATGTTCAATAACCCTGATCTCTAAGTCCTGATGCCATATCCCCAAATATCTCGCTCAACTTTGACTTTAATTTTAGTTTAACCGTAGCCTTGCCGGTCTCGCACTTTATGTAATCTAT
>JBHHYW010000648.1:0-1634 GCA_046757745.1 Candidatus Scalindua sp. | reverse complement strand
TGGTCAAGAAACACCCGGAAACCCTGTCAGTATTCAGGAAATATAATCTTGTTGTAGCCGGAGGTGTAAGAGGGCCTAATGAGCCTCTGGCATTCTTCGCAAAGGCACATGAGGTGGATTACGACGAAATAGTTAAAGAATTGAAAGAGGCTATTGAAAAGGGTGTAGACGAAAACACTGAAACTGTAGAGCTGGTAGAAGACAAGGTTTACGAAAGATTCTTTAAGACAGCTATCTTAATGACACTAACAATAGGTGTAACAGTTGGCGCAATAGTATTAACTTATATAGGTAGAAACCAAGATTTTCATTATGTACTTCATAAACTTATCCAGACACATGGACATGCTCAATTGTTTGGATGGGTGGGTCTTTGTATCATCGGTTTTGCATACTATATCGTCCCACGGGTTAAAAACGTTGAGCTCAAATATCGTGAATTAACAACCACAAGCTTCTGGCTGATAGTCACAGGAACCGTTATAAGGATATTCGCTCAACCTTACGCAAATGAATCAACAAACATCCTTCTGCCAATATCAGGGTTATTAGAATTTATGGCAGTGGCTCTGTTTGCCTTCATTATTTTCAGCACCGTCCTTGTCAGCCAGGAAAAGAAAGAACCATACGACAAATTTATAATTGCAGGGGTATTATGGTTTCTGGTTTGCGGTTTTATGAATCTGTTTATGGATGTTTTTATGTTCTTTACAAACACAAACGAAATCCCAAGAACATTTTATGGCCCTTTTGTACACGTCTTTCTCCTCGGTTTTGTTTTCATGTTCATATTTGCCGTAAATATTAGAACAGTATACGCCTTCCTTGATGTTGGAACAGCAAGGGTTCGCGCAGTAAATGCTACTTTCTGGCTGCTAAATCTAACTATTCCCGTATACTTTATTGCCAATTCTTTTAATTACAACTCTCCATTTTTGTTGAAAGTCTCATACCTTACGATTTACCTGGTAGCGTTCAGCATTTTACTATTTGTTTACGGTATCAGGATATTTGAAAAGTCTACAAGGGAACTCGATGATGTTGTAATGGATAGAAGCTATTCAAAAACTATCAGGACTGCTTATGTCTGGTTGATTATCGGTGTGCTTATACTTGGGGCAAAACCTTTCCTTAAGGCATTTTCGGAACCTCAGTATCTGTTTCATGGTGCGGCCAATCACGCCATCGCCGTTGGATTCGTAACTTTGATGATTATTGGATACGCATCAAAGATGGTTCCAACTTTTAAGGGTGTTGGCATGTACAGCATAAAACTTGCAGATCTGTCATTTTATCTCATAAACATAGGCTGTTTTCTCCGGGTTTCTACTCAGATAATGATTGGACTATCAAATGATTCTTACTATTCTCTCATTGGGTTTTCAGGCTGGATCGAGTTTACGGCAATCGGAATCTTCGGGTACAATGTATGGAAGACAATGAACGCAGAGGATGAAGATGAAATTGAAGAACCACAGGAAACTTTAACTGAGATTACAGGAGACACAAATATTGCTAATGCAATAGATCAATATCCAGAAATACTGGATGTGTTCCTGGAGTTTGGGTTTAAACAACTTGGTAATCCTGTTGCAAGGAAGACGGTTGCAAAAATGTTTACGATTAAACAGGCA
>JBHHYW010000647.1:0-1648 GCA_046757745.1 Candidatus Scalindua sp. | reverse complement strand
ACAACTTCAATGTGTCTTGCCGGTTCAATCTTGCAGATTGAACCGAAACGTTTAGGTTCAGGCTACAACCCAGAACCAGCATAGAAATGTTTATGTGGAACGACAAACATAATGTAAATATACCAATAATTGATGAGGAATATAGAAAATTTATTGATATTGTCAATAAAGCTATTGTTGCAAAGCAGCATAATAACAATGCAGAAAAGGTAAAGGATGTTTTAAAAGAAATGACTATGTACGCTCTCCGCCACTACTCAACTGAAGAGGCTTACATGATAGAGTTTGATTACCCGGAATCTCAGCACCACAAGGAAGAACACCACGTTTTTACCATTAGAACGATTGCTTATCCCGACAGAGTAATTAATGGTGATTATCAACTCGCAAACGAAATACTTGAATATTTACAACAGTGTCTGGCCAGTCATATTCAGGTAACCGACAAAAAATATGTAGAATATATCATCAAGAAACGGTCTTAAATAAATTCTACCTGTAAAGTCAAAAAGTAATTTAAATATAATGTCTGTTTACTTACCCATCAACACAAGCAGTTTAAGGATTGATACGAAAATTGGCTGTGATATTTGCTTACTTATGAAAACCAGTTCTGGTAGTCGATATATACTGTATTGCAGGGGAGATGTAGTATTTGAGAATACCAAAAGAGAAATGCTGTTGGGAAAAAATATCAACAGACTTTTTATTAAAAAAGAAGATCAGCAGAAATATTATAAATATCTGGAATCTAATTTTCAAGATATCGTATCCGATACAAGGATTTCTTCCGATGAAAAGGTAAAGATCGTGCATAGTGCCGCTATAAATCTGATGAAAGATCTCTTTACAGACCAGAGAACTGGAACCATTGAAAGAACCAAGACGTATGCCTACAACATCATGAGAACCATGACGGCAGCGGTTATCCACATGGGCTTAAAAAGGGCGGAATTCATCATAGTAGTAAGGTCTCACACATAATAGATGTATATGATGCGTTAACGACAAACAGGCCATATGCTAAAGCAGTTAGGCCATTTGATGCACTTGCATTAATGAGGAAAGAGATGCTTAATTGCTTTGACAAAGAGATATTTATGGATTTTATAAACTTTTTAGGGGCTCGCGATCCAAGTAAAAGGCAAAGGAAGAGTGGTAAACTATATATCTAAAAACGGTGTCAAGCTATCGGAATTTAAACATGTAATTTCGGGGACACAATAGTAAGTGTTGAATCTCCCAGGTAAAGCCTGGAAGTCTTTCAGAATATTTGTCGGGAAACTCAAAGTATTCTTCAACACCTGTAGTTATTTTATCAACAAGTTCTGATCAGGAGACTATTTCAGAATCTATATACAGATACGTTAAGAGACCCTGAAACGATACTGAATCAAGTTCAGCACAGGATTCAGGGTGACATAACTGTGTTTTCGCAACAGATATTAAATATAGTTCACAATATTATTATGAAAAACAATACAAGCAAAATTCTGATAGCCGATGACGACGAAACCTTTTTACTGGCAACTACAGATTTGTTACGCAGGGAAGGATATGAGTGTTACTACGCCCCTGACGCAAAGACTGTTATCGAGACACTGAAAGCGGTAAAGTTCGACCTCTTGATTTCAGACATTAACATGCC
>JBHHYW010000646.1:0-1650 GCA_046757745.1 Candidatus Scalindua sp. | reverse complement strand
CGTTGAAGAAACTCATAATAGGTTTTGCAAGAGCTTGTTTGCATTTTGTAGGGTATTTTTGTGGTGGCGTATCCTGCCCAGTGTCGTTTGAATGTCTCGGGAGGAATGATCTGAATCTGCTTTTTAATGAGTTCTTTATTCTTCATCGGCACCAGCATATCAAAGGGAGATTGTAAAGATACCCAGTCCATAAGTTCACTGGTATAATGTTCATTATCGGCTAAAACGAGTGGTTTTTTATTAGTTAGATTTAAAATGTCAGATGTTAATTTAAGAAGGTCAGGGGTGGCTTGTGTTACTGTTCTAGCTGATGTGCCGGTGGTAAAGCAGACGGGCTGTTCTGTGTCTGCATCTATACAGAAAAATGTTTGTGCCATTTTGTTAGGCTTGGATTCAGAGTCTTTTTTCTTTCGAACCATCTGTCGCTTGCTATAAGTCATAATTCGGTGCGGATCAATAGCTAGTAGTCTGCCGGAGAAGCGCCCGAATGTCTGCCGTATTTTACCGAGAGCTATTTTACGGTATGAGCGTCTAAAAGGTTGTGTATTGCTTCGTCAGAAGCTACAAATGGCAGTCCATTGGATAGTTCAAATCCTTTTTGACTGAGGGTTTGTTTTTGGCGAATTCCACTAACGCATAATGATGCTTCGTTAATGAGTTGCATAGCCAAGCGTGTTTCAACCTGCTCGTTCTCTTTATTCGTCCAACTGCGAAGTAAATCCCATGTCCCCAGCCTGAGATGTTCAGGTATCAGCAGCCAGATACCAACCATGTTTCCGGAAACCTTGTCCGCTAATAGCTGTCTAACACCACGTTGTATACTTTGAGGATCACAGGGTTCGTGTTTTGTTTTCAGCTTGGTTCTATATGTTTCAATTTTTAGAGGTTCTTTTTCTGGATGGTAAATGTGCAGTTTTTTTTTGTAGACCGAATTGGGAAATAACTCGCTCAACGCTGCGAACAGAAACAGAATAACCACATTGATCGAGTTTTTGAGCGATTACTGCTGGTGAAGCGGCAGGATCAAGAAATCGGTGCCGTATGATTTGACGTACAACTTCATCAGTTCTTCTGTAGTTGGTTTGCGGTCCAGTTTTTTTCCTTTTTAGTGCCTCAGCACCTTCATTTTGAAACTTCTGAAGTAATTGATAATACCGTTGTCTTGTAAATCCAAATTTGATTGATGCCGCGGATGCGCCTAATCCTTCACATTCACCTTCGAAGAGCATACTAAATTTACGAGTAATTTCATCGTCAACATTCAATGGAATTGTTCCTTTTGGGCCTGTAAGTATAAGTTTGTCATTATCGATATTAATCATATTTACACCTCCATAGTTAACCAAGTTGATATGTTAGAGACGATACTGATGGAGATGATAATACAACACTATCCCTAATATGTCAAATAAAATATGGCGGTATTTATAGCAAAACTACGAATTCTTTTTTCGTATATCATAATGTAGTCTTTAGTTGACGGGTATATTTTAGAAAACTGGCACAAGTAAGAGGAACAATACAGCATTGTATCACCATATTTTATTTGACAATATATTTCTCAGATAAAGATAAGGGAATGAATTATAAAAAAATATTGATAGAAAATGGATAAGAATGGTAAATAAATTTGCCTTAAAAAAAATCTGC
>JBHHYW010000645.1:0-1652 GCA_046757745.1 Candidatus Scalindua sp. | reverse complement strand
CCTCTCAGTTTTGCCCACGTCATTCCTATATATTCATGTATCGCCAGATCTGTTTTTAAAAGATTCCTCGAATTGGGGAAAAAATAATAATGTCCTAACCTTTGTTTGTCTTTAACGCTATGACCTACAGGAGATGCAATGGGATTCATACCAAGTTTCTGAAACAGGCTCTTTGACAGAATCTGTGGGTAAAAATAAGGGAAAATAATGTTGATTTATTTAAAGGAAGGCTCACCAAAGGGAATATTTTTTATTCCCATCTCCGCCACCCACCTCAGCTTAGGGTGAAGGTGGGTGGCTCCGAAGGGAATAAAAAATAGAACCTCTTTAAATTTTAATTAGAAGCATTGTTGCTGCAATTGTTAAAATAAAGTCTCGTATTAACAATATAATTAACAATTGCAGGTAACCAACAATGCTCATAAAAACATTACTCAATAAATGCTATCCTGTCAAGGGATTCATATACGGCAAAGTTGTTTTAAATGACACAAAGATAACAGTCAAAGTAAAAGAACGCAAAGGATCACAAGGCTTGTGTAGCAAGTGCAAGAAAGCAGCCCCAACTTATGATCATTTACCAGAACGAAGCTTTCGTTTTATTCCCTTGTGGGGATACATAGTCATGTTGGCTTACAGTCCCAGGCGTGTAAGTTGCCCTGCACATGGAGTCACCGTAGAACATATTCCGTGGGCTCATGGTAAAAGTCCTATCTGTAATCCGTTCAGGATATTTCTTTCCCATTGGGCAAAGTACCTTTCCTGGCAAGAGGTAGCCAGACAATTTCGTGTTTCTTGGCGAAATGTATTTCAATCAGTAGAATATGTTGTTGAATACGGATTGAAACACCGTAATTTAGATGATATCAACGCAATTGGTATTGACGAGATACAATATTTAAGAGGGCACAAATATTTGACATTGGTTTATCAAATAGACTCTGCTTGCAAAAGGTTGTTATATATTGGCCCTAATAGATCGGCAAAAACATTATTGCGATTCTTTATTGATTTTGGTAAAGAACGATCTAAGCAGTTAAAGGCAATTTGCAGTGATCTTTGGAAACCCTATTTGAAGGTTGTCAAACGGAAAGCTCCAGAGGCTATTCATATTCTTGACCGTTTTCATGTGATGAAATATCTTAACGATGCGGTAGATCAGACAAGAAGAGCAGAGACTGCTCAATTAAAACGAGATGGCTACGAACCTATCCTTGAAAAGTCCCGTTGGTGTTTACTCAAGAACAAGAGAAGCCAGAAGACATCACAGTTAGCCAAGCTCCGTGAACTTGTTCAATATAATCTGAAGACGGTACGTTGTTATTTACTCAAAGAAGCTTTTCAGCATTTCTGGACTTACAAGACACGCTGGGGAGCCGAACGGTTCTTAAAGACCTGGACTACCAGGGCTATGAGATCAAGGCTGCCAGAGATAAAGAAAGTTGCCAAACGTTTACGTAAGCATCAGGAGCTTTTGTTGAACTATTTTTCTCTCAAAGAACGTCTATCTAACGGTATTGTTGAAGGTTTTAATCTTAAAGCTAAATTGACTATGAGAAAATCTTTTGGTTTTAGTACTTTTAAATCAATTGAAGTTGCTTTATATCATACACTTGGAAAATTACCAGAGCCTCCAATCACCCACAGATTCT
>JBHHYW010000644.1:0-1658 GCA_046757745.1 Candidatus Scalindua sp. | reverse complement strand
TTGCAGAGGATACAGAAAATGTGTAGAGCAGTGTCCTTATAAGAAGCCGATGTACAGAGGTGAAACAAGGATGTCTGAAAAATGCATTGGATGTTACCCAAGGGTTGAAGGGAAAGATCCTCTTACAAAGGGTAGAAGGATGGAAGCCAGATGTATGGCTGCATGTGTTGGTAAGATAAGGTTAAACGGGCTCTTGACGGGAGATTATAAGAGTCCTGATCCAAAGAATCCCATGGATTGGCTGATACACATTCACAAAGTGGCGCTGCCTCTTTATCCACAGTTTGGCACAGAACCTAATATATATTATATACCGCCGAGATGGGCCCCCAGGAGTTACCTGAGGCAGATGTTCGGGCCTGGCGTGGATGAAGCGCTCGACAAATATGCTGCACCCTCAAGAACTCTGTTGGCAGTATTGCAGCTATTCAGGACTACACAAACCATGCTTTCAAGATTTGAAATTGAGGATGGTGAGAAGATTTATGAGTCTGAGATTATGGGAAAGAAGGTTGAAGTGTATAACGATACCGTGATTGGTTTTGCTTCAGATGGTACTGAAATGGTCAGGGTTAAGGTTGAGGAGCCAACATGGGAGAGTGATGAAAAGAGAATGATCACATATTAAAATACATAAATTTAGGTCAAACGTTTTTATTAAAGGGAGGTAATTGGAGATATGAAATACCCGATATTGCTTTGTGTATTTAGTATGTTCTTTTTTGTGGGTATAAGTGTTAATGGGGTTGATTCCGCAAATGTTATAGCAGAGGAAGAATGGACTGCCAGTTTTGAGGCATTTAAACCGGCTGATGATCCAAAGTATCACCAAAGGAACACAGGTGGTGTTCAGTGGGGTTTGTTTCAGGAAGAGCCTGCCGCAGAAACGAAGACAGGCCAGCCGAATTATTCAGACGTTTACTGGATACAGGGAGAAAAAGGTTGGGTTAATAGAATAAAGCAGGCGGAAGGGCAATCCAGGCTAAAATATCAAAAACCTGCTAATGTAGAAGGATCCAAATACCATAGCCCGTGTCCTTTGTGTGGAGACCCTACCTATTTCTGGCTGGATAGCAGCCTGATAGATAGCGATACAGAGAAACTTATAAAGGCTGATTATTCCGGGTGGAGCAAGGGAGACGGTATTTGCCGCAACTGTTTCGGGTGCTATGCTATTAGGTCAGGTAAATGGTATGATGGTAACCTGGCATCTACCACAGACGAATATGTAATCGGTTATAACAAATCAGATAGGGTGCAGGATTATCTTAATAATGTGAAATGATAGGTGCATGTAGTAACTGCACCTTTTCGGTTATACAGTTAATAGAGGTATCTTATGGAAAACAAAATCAGTGAAAATGTAGAGGGTCTACTCGCAGCGAGTCAGGTGTATCAGTTTCTTTCAACGTGCCTTCTCGAGCCTAGCAAAGAGGCGATGGATTTATATAATAATAAGGAGTATATGGAAGAAGTGAAAAGCTGTCTGGGGCTTTACGGAAACGGTGAATTATCTGACACCTTTAGTGAGTTGCAGGAAGGGTTGAAGAATGCTGACGTTGAAACATTGGCGCAAGGCTATCGTGATACTTTTGGTGGCGCTACTGTTGCGATGGATTGTCCCCCGTATGAAATGTATTACAGCGGTTCGCAAATAT
>JBHHYW010000643.1:0-1662 GCA_046757745.1 Candidatus Scalindua sp. | reverse complement strand
GGAGAAATATTTTCGGTTTACGATGGATTAATATTTATCATGGCCTCGGGTATTGTAGTACGTGTAATTGCGCCGTATATTGCAGACAAGCATACAGATCCTGCAGTTGTTGTGGTTGATGATGTGGGACGATTTGTTGTAAGCTTACTTTCAGGTCATGAGGGAGGAGCGAACAGATTAGCTCAAAGAGTTGCAAATATCCTTAAAACAGATGCTGTTATTACTACAGGAACAGAAGCAAAAAAGGACATTATAATAGGTATAGGTTGCAAGCGGGGCATAGGCAGTGCCGAGGTTAAAGATGCAATCCGTAATGCTCTTGCCGATGCTGAAGTGTCTATTGACAGGGTCAGGCTGGCGGGGACTGTTGATTTGAAGGCTAATGAAGCGGGATTATTATGTGCTCTTAAGGAACTGGATATTCCATTGAGGGTGGTTTCAAGGGCAGAGATTGAAACTTGTGCAAAAAATTATTCTAAATCTGATTTTGTTATAGAGCAAATTGGAGTGGGGGGTGTTTGTGAGCCGGCAGCTCTTATTTCAGGAAGGAAGACAAAATTAATACGAAAGAAGCAGAAATATCCGGGAATAACAATAGCAATAGCGCAGGAAAACTTTATGTGGTAGGAATTGGTCCGGGTAATCCGGAACACTTGAGCGTCAAGGCCGTTGAGGCATTGAAAGGCTCTGACTGTGTTATTGGTTATAAAACATACATTAATCTGATAAAAGAACTAGTAGAAGGTAAAGAGGTGATTTCGTCAGGGATGCATGCAGAAGTAGAGCGTGCCACTCTGGCTATTGAAAAGGCAGAATCCGGAAAGGTTGTTTCTGTTATAAGTAGTGGTGATCCGGGTGTGTACGGGATGGCAGGACTGATACTGGAAGTTGCGGGAAATGGTAAACGCAAGGTTGATGTTGAAGTCGTGCCGGGTATTCCTTCTGAAAACGCAGCAGCAGCTCTTTTGGGTGCGCCGTTAATGCATGACCATGTTACCATAAGCCTGAGTGATCTTCTTACTCCATGGGATGTAATTGAGAAAAGGATTGATCTTGCAGCGGAGGGTGATTTTGTAGTTGTTCTTTATAATCCGAAAAGCTCTGAGAGGAAATGGCAGATTGAAAAGACGATTGAGATTCTGTTAAGCAAGAAACATTCTGATACGCCTGTTGGTATTGTTAAAAGCGCCATGCGTGACGAACAATCTATAGTGATCACGACCCTTGGAGAAGTGTTGGAACATTCGATAGATATGACGACAATACTGATAATAGGAAACTCCACAACATTTGTTTATGATAATTATATGATTACAAAAAGGGGCTACAAAGTTTGATATTAGTAATGTCCGGTACTGAAGAAGGCAGAGAAATAGTTGAAAGACTAAATGATAGAGGTGAAGGCGTAGTCACAACAGTAGCTACTGAATACGGGCACGAAATATATGAAAAAATTGGTTTAGGCCATCTGTGCCTTCAGGGAAGACTTGATGCAACGGGGTTATCTGAACTTATACGAGAGAAGAATATTAAAACCCTCATCGATGCAACTCACCCTTATGCGGCTCAGGCGTCTCATAATGCAATAAAGGTGAGTGAAGAGTGTGGTATTAAGTATATCAGGTTTCAGAGACCTTCCTCTGTTTCGGACTCGGCATGTAC
>JBHHYW010000642.1:0-1665 GCA_046757745.1 Candidatus Scalindua sp. | reverse complement strand
TCTACTCTCTACTCTCTACTCTCTACTCTCTACTCTCTACTCTCTACTCTCTACTTAAGCACATGCCAGTAATGACATAGTATGGATACAGCTCCGCCCTGTCAGTTACATATTTTAACGTAACATTCATAAAATTCATATGTTACAAAACATCTTTCGCAGTAATACCTTACACAACTCTGATACCAAATCGATTACTATTTTTGAAATTATTATAACATGTGGTGTATTCAGGAGTTACATCGTTGTGGAATGGATATAGGCGTATGCCTTTTTCTGGTAATTGTTTACTTAATTAAACAAATAATTAAGAATACAAGATATTCGCATAAGTGTTTTAAAAATAAAGACTAACACTTGTCATTTTCTGTATACTATTTCAACAATTATGGCTTTATTAAGAATTCGGCATCTTTATACTTAAACCTAACTGCCTCGCCTAGTAAATGGGTGGCTTCTTTATGGTTTGGAACCTGCTCAAGTACTGTCTCGTATTCCTCTATGGCTAAATCAATCTCCCCTATCTGGTTATATAATTTAGCCAGGTTTAAATGGGCATCTATGTGTCCAGGCATTAATTGAACAGTAGTCTCAAAATTTTCTATTGCCTTTTCAGTCTTTCTAAGCCGGGTATTGATTATGCCTAACCAGTAAAACGATTGGTAATTTTTGGTGTCATTGTCTATTACAACCATCAGAAGTTTCTTTATTTTTGTCAAATTCCCCCAGAAGGGCGTACCTCCTCCTTTAATGATAGACCCTAAAATATTAACAGCTCTGTCGTAATCATCCTTAATAATATAACATCTTGTTAACATAAGGTTGTTATTTGCACGCTTATAATTTTCAATTGCCCTGTCAACTTCGCATTTTAGTAAATTCAAATCTGCTAAACTATTATATGCAGCTTGGTTCCTGGGGGTTCCAATTAACCTCACCCTATCCTTACGGGTTCCAAGTGACAATGCCCTGTCCCACTCCATCTGACCCGTCCTGAGAAATGTGGCAATGCTAACGCCATTAATAGATCGGTCGTCATAAGATTTCAGGATTTCATCTTTTTCCTGCCAGTTTCTATATTTTTCAACAAATTGCACCGTGTTCGTAATATTAATTTCCTTCTTTACCTGATTCACACACCACATTGCATACACCATGTGTAAATAAGCATCTTTAGGCCCTAAACGAATCGCCTTGTTAAAGTGTTCTATAGCCTCATTTGTTTTCCCACGATTCCCTATATACCATGCATACACTGCCCATTTTCTTCCATCAGTCGGTTTACGTATCAAGGCTTCCTGAAAGAACTCTTTTGCCAGCTCGTAAGACCTATTCCTATCTTCTCTACTTTTACCAATATGTTTTTCATTAACATAAAAATTACCAAGTTCAAAGAGGGTTTCGGCATTTGAGGGAGATAATTCCAGAGATCTTCTCAAAAGGTGACCCTGACGCCTACCATCTTGCCTCTTTTCATTTAAGCCGCTTTTATATTCAGAAAGGTATACGCGTGCAATGTAATCTCTGGCGATAGAAACGGACAAGAAGATTACCGTAATCAGGATTGAGAAATAAATTAATATCCTTGGAAGTTTTTTCATAAGAAGATGAGGGGTTGATTCCTTTTAAAAGTGATCTACCCGCCAAACAAGAGGCTGTGTCACA
>JBHHYW010000641.1:0-1672 GCA_046757745.1 Candidatus Scalindua sp. | reverse complement strand
ATTTCAGTGAGATGCTTTACGGTGTTCATCCTTATGCTCATCCTCCCATTGGAACTGTGGAAGGTCTTAAGGCGATTTCAAAAAATGAAATCATACACTTTCACAAGAGTAATTATCTTCCAAACAATTCTATACTGACAGTAGTCGGTGACATCGATCATGCAAACACACTTGCTGCCATTAAAGAAACTTTTGGTGATTGGAAGAGAGGTAACGTTCAGGAATTAATATTACCGTCTATACCGGAAATCAACGGTTATAAGATAAGGATTATAGATAAGCCGGATTTGACACAGACAGAGATACTCCTGGGGCATCCGGGTATTACCCGCGATGATCCTGATTACTTCCCGGTTATATTGTTGAACTATATTCTTGGCAGGGGGCCTACGTCCAGGCTTTATACCAGGGTAAGGGCGGATAAGGGTCTTACCTATGGCGCCAACAGTCGATTTGCGATGAGGAAATTACGGGGGCCATTTTATATAAGGACTTACAGTAAGAATGAAACCGCAATTGAAACTCTTAGACTGGTTCTGGATGAGTTGAAGAAACTGAAGTCAAACGGTGTGACAAAGGAAGAATTAGATAGTGCCAAATCATATTTCGTTGGACACTTTCCTTTGAGTATGGAGACACCTGCCCAGATAGCCGCTAAGATAATTGATCAGGAATTTTACGGCCTGCCAGAGGATTATTTAGATAAATATCTGGATAATATCAAGGCTGTTTCGATGGAAGACATAGATCGTGCAATAAAAGAGGTGCTTGACCCCGGTAATATCGTAATCACCCTCGTAAGCAGGGCAGAAGACATCATGGAGGAGGCGAAGGCATTGGGAGAGGTGGAACTAAAGGCGCCGTAAAGCATGCAGGGTTTTGTGTAAGCATACCTGAAATCATTCTCGCAAATAAAGGAAATAGTAATAAAAAAATAATTGCTATCTACAGAAATTGTGTTATATATATTGTACGCTTTACGTCGAGAAAATACATCAACCCTCAAACTCACCTTTCATATCACATATTCAATTGTCGTAATGTCGGAAGCAAAATCTTCAATAATCCACAAGAGAATACTGTTTGAATAAACAATTTGATAGGCCACGTTTACAAAATTTACATTATTTGTTTATAACCCAAATTATTGGGAGTGAATGAATGAATACACAGCAAATAAAGAATGTTGGATTCATTTCAACAAGAATAGCTGGAACGGACGGTGTTTCTTTAGAGCTTGAAAAATGGGCAGAGGTACTGAAACGAAATCGATTCGATTGTTTTTATTTTGCGGGGGAAATTGATCGCGATGAAGAGATTTCTTTTAAGATCGAGGAAGCCCATTTTGAACATCCAGAAGTATATGATATAAGTAAAAGCCTGTTTGGCGCTACAAATCGAACCCGAAAAATTTCGAAAAATATTCAAAAGGTTCAAGAAAAACTAAAATCGGCACTATATGAATTCTGTAAAAAGTTTAAGATCGATTTAATAATACCCGAGAATGCATTAACCATACCTTTGAATATCCCATTGGGTATAGCCATTACTGAGTTCATCGCTGAAACAGGCATCCCGACAATAGCACATCATCATGATTTCTATTGGGAGAGAGACCGTTTTCAAATCAACGCCTGTCAGGATTATCTGGACAAGTCTTTTCCACCTGACC
>JBHHYW010000640.1:0-1676 GCA_046757745.1 Candidatus Scalindua sp. | reverse complement strand
AATAGTACAAACGCAATTCGGGTGATTAAGAAAAATCTCCAGGATGCAGGATTTCCAGAAAAATCTGTTGTTTTAAAAATAAATGTATTTAGATTATTAGGAATTTTAAAAAATAAGCATCTAGAATTCGACCTTATGCTGGTAGCGCCTCCATATAAATTATTGGATTTAGATTGCAGAGACAGAAAAAGAATCTTTTCTATGCTGGATGAGTGCGGTTCCAGAAAAATCATAAATGAAACAGGAGTCATTGTACTTCAACATCATAAAAAGCAAACGGTTAGCAAGGAAAGCTTTAAACAGTTGAAGATAATTGATGAAAGACAGTATGGTACTACACAGTTTACTTTCCTGGGAATAGACTCAACCTCAAATCCTGAAACTTAAGAATTCTCAGAAACTTCCAACCTGAGCCAAACTACAATACAAAATCTTCAACATGTGTTTTTGTTTGGGAAAAATGATTTTAATTTTACACATTATTTTGAATCAATATTATTTAGTTTTGTGAATAAGAACAATAGTGCAATAAATAGAATTAGCCTTAAGGCGCCTGCCAAGATAAATCTTTTCCTGGAAGTTTTAGGTAAAAGAGATGATGGTTATCATGAAATTGAAACAGTAATGCAGGAAATTGACCTTGTAGACAACCTTCAGTTTGAAGAAATCCGGGAAGGCGTGATGCTTAAATGCAACGACAAGAATATCCCTTCAGATAAAAACAATCTTGTATGTAAAGCTGCAAATCTTATTCTAAATGAGTGCGAAATCAAAAAGGGAGTATTGATAAGTTTAGAGAAAAATATACCTGTGGGAGCCGGTCTGGGTGGCGGGAGTAGTGATGCGGCGGCTACCCTTAAGGCATTGAATTTACTTTGGAAGATCGGACTTAATGATGCCGAGCTAATGGAATTTGCCGCAAAGCTGGGATCTGATATTCCTTTCTTTATAAAGGGCAAGACTTCGTTATGTAGTGGGAGGGGAGAAAAGATAACTCCGATTGAAGTGAAAAGTGAAATGAATTATCTTATCATTTTCCCGCATATCAACATCAGTACAACAACGATTTACAGAAACCTTAAAATTGACTTGACAAAAAAAAGAAAAGATGTAAGCTTTTTTCTGAACGCTCTAAAACATCCTAAAGTTGCTGGTATCAGTGAGTTGCTATTTAACCGTTTAGAAGAAGTAATCATCGCAACATACCCTGACTTGTTAGATATAAAAAAGGCTTTAGAGCATTTTGATTTTTGTGGTTTGTCAATTTCTGGTAGTGGTTCAGCCTTCTTCGGCCTGTGTAACAATGGGCAACAAGCGGAAGCTATCAAAGGCAAAATAGAACTAAGCGGCATAGGAAATGTATTTGCGGTAACAAATGTTATAACACCATAGACAACGAGACTGGAAGGAGAACTTATTACTATGAATATTACTGAAGTCAGAGTAAAACTAACTGAGGCAAAAAAGAACCGTTTACAGGCTTTCTGCAGCATTACAATTGATAACGACTTTGTAGTAAGAGACCTGAAAATTATAGAAGGATATAAAGGGGCCTTTGTTGCTATGCCGAGCAGAAAGCTTGCTGATAAGTGCCCTAAATGCAATTCCAAAAATCACCTTCGTGCACGCTTTTGTAATGATTGTGGCGCCAAACTAGATGACAAACGCGCATTAGG
>JBHHYW010000639.1:0-1677 GCA_046757745.1 Candidatus Scalindua sp. | reverse complement strand
CCAGCGCCTGGCTGGGCAATCAAACTCCAACACCGGGCAGCGTAGTTCCGGAACCGGGGAGTATCTTTTTGATGGCTTCTGGTTGGCTAACTATGGGGATACTGAGTAGAAAATGGAAAAAGCGCAGAATGAAACTGCATCCATTGTAATTATACGTTAAAGTTGCCTTGATATAACTTATGTAAGGAACATTTCTCACTTCGTTAAAAAAACATAAGCCTTGTAAAACCAATAAGAAAGGCGACATGTCATTTCGAGCGGAGCGAGAAATCTGATGAGCAATGATCACGCACAGCAATCGCTTTTACGAGAAAACCTATAGCATGCCAAGATTCAGATTCCTCCCCGGCGGTTGCCGGGTCGGAATGACACCTCAAACCAAGTGAGAAAAGTTGGTGATGTCAGTAATTTGAGTGTTTCTTGTATCTGAGATATGTCGACAATACTTACACCATTAATTTCTTAATTAATACTTACTTATAAAGATTTTATTTTTGATTGTCGGTTAATTAATCAAATTATAATAAGATAATATCCTAACGCAAGCCTTAGAAATTGAGAATAAACTTACATAAGAGTTATATTATCAAAATCTTATATTTAGCTGAAATTCAAGGGTTACATTATGGTATAGTTGTTGCAATAAAAATAATCAAAATGAAATTTGGAAATACCAAATTGATTTATCAAGGAGTACCCGCCATGAGACTATGAGGAAAACTATTCATGGTAAATGTATCCAAATCATTGATTTTATTTAAAACGACCAAGTTTTGGGATTACAGGCAAAATATCAAGGTATGATTGTTGCGTTCTTCCCAAAAAAACTAAAGAAACAAAACAACACTCATAACATAACATATTAATAGTTTGCAAAGTATGAGGGTTGTAACTCGTAATGGAGGTTAATATGTTGAAGAAGGTTTCGATGCTAATTGTAGGTATTATTTTGGTAATATCTGTCAATTCAGTTTTCGCCCTTAGCTTAAATGTCACTGTAAATCCATTTGTCGATCCCTCGTATGACCCCAATGCTCTCGGGTTCTCTGGATTTGCGAAAGTTACCGTTTTCCACTTAGCTGGTAGTGCAGAACCTTTTGATCTCTTCAGTTTAAGGTATGAATCTACTATTTTTAGTTCTTTTGGTTTAATTTCTGGATCGCCTTCAATTTCCGGTTGGGCTTCTGTAGGATCTATGGATCCAGAGCTTTTAGCAATGGCCGGTCCTCCAGTATTTCCAGGCACAAGTTTAACCTTTCTTGCTAGTTATACTTTGTTATCTACCGTATCAGCTAATACAGCTCCATGGTCACAAGGTGGCCCCTGGCAGCAAGGTTACAATGGTTTCAATACATCAAATCCAGGCTTTCCTTTCAGTGGGGTTAGTGGTGGTTCAAGCGCTTTAACACCAGAACCAACCACACTACTTCTATTAGGTAGTGGTTTATTTGGCTTAGGGCTAGCTGGTAGAATTCTGAAAAACCGCTCAAAAACGGTGTAGGTGTAGGTGTCTTGGCAATTCGTAGAATATGATTACAATAAGCGGTCTACACTTCAATGACGAAAAAGGTGGAATCACTTGATTCCACCTTTTTTTGTAGGCTTCGCCCTTTCCCCCTGCATTGTCAACAAATGTCCTAATAACCAGGCGCCAAAAGACCAGAAGAGAAGTGAAAA
>JBHHYW010000638.1:0-1681 GCA_046757745.1 Candidatus Scalindua sp. | reverse complement strand
GATTAATCCCTGATGCCGGATCACATCATGAACAAATTTGTGGTAGATTTGATCTATTGGAGATGGAATATGCATTTTGATGCCATCCATATTTACCTCGATTGTATTTGCCCAGAATGCATCCATATCAAACAGGCCAATGTATTTCTGCGGTACCGGTAGATAGTGCATATCGACGGCCATATCTCTGCCTTCAAAGTCCTCGCTGAGGTCGTAAGGGATTCGGCCTCCTATGTAAGCAATGCCTGCAGCCTGCATACATTTTCTGGCTGCAGGGAAATCTTCTTCCTTGATGAGGATATCCAGGTCTTCCATTGACCTCAAATTCCAATTCTCATAAATATTTTCACAGAAATTTATTGCACCCTTTAATATGACGGCCTTGATGCCATGTTGATTTAACGAGCGTATTACGTCCTTTAACACATGCCTTAAAACAATATTTCGTGCCACACCTTTCTTGTATTCGAGAGATATAATCCGGCGGGTTTCCGGCTTCAGCCTATCTTCAAGTCCCAGTTGTTTAATCTTGTAAAATAACAGTGTCATTACGCGATTTGCCTGTGCAATATCGATGATGTCTTCCCACTCTATGGATTCTAATTTATTCCATAGTTCATCAATGCCCTCATTGCCCGGCTTAAGGCTTAAGAGTCTGGCAATATATCTTTTAATAGTTGGCTCATTCATATTTGAGATGTCAGGCGAACGGCATCATCAACATTGTTTGTCTTCAGGGAATAACATTTGGTTTTCCTGACCAGTCCCGTCAGGATCGTGACGGCTTTCCTCTTGTAATCGTGAACGTTAAACGACTGCCTCAGCAGTTTAATACACATCTGTGATTTGCTGACAGGCCGGAGTTCATTTTTGAAGCGGCGGTTGTGTTTTAGTTCGACTATGGCATATGGTCTTATTTTTCGGGTGGATAATTTATTCCCGGTATCAGGATTATAATATAAGATATCATCTGCTCTGCAATAATATCCGTTCTTCTTATCTATTAAATTGGATCTGGCCAGTTTTTTAATTGCTCCCTCCTTTATCAGAAAACTTCGCGGGAAAGGGATGATCATGAATGACTTCGGGTCTATTAAGACTATATCATCGGAAAGGCAGCGATAATTATTCCTGGTAAGGCTTAATGCAAGAGTGGTCTTCCCTGAGCCATGGTTGGCTGGCAGCAGTATAACCTTTCTTCCCTTTACCACAGCGCCGGCATGTATCTGGAAGAACTCCTGAAGATGGGACAGTGTATTGCACGTAACTATCCATTCAAGACGGGAAAACAGTTCTGACTTACTGTTAGTTCTGTATTTCTTTTTGCCGTTTACAAAAATCTCATATATCGTACCGGTAGCACTATCGGTTCTCATCTTCAGTGAATAAGTAATGTCTGCACGTCCGTTGTGTCTGGGCCTTGAGTTGGGATAAAGCGGTGAGCACAAATCTACCAATTTTCTGTTTCCTGTTTGTATGGAAAAACGGTGTGATTGAAGCTTGTAATCTAATGAATACATGGCATGACAAAATTGCAACCAAGTTTGAGGTGTCTAAAGTAATAAGGATTGAAGATTGAAAAGAAAATAACATTGGACACTACACACATAAATATTTTTTTTGTACAATCTTACTTATGATCTTAAAAGTTCTTTTTGTGAGAAAGCTTTAACGATTTTTA
>JBHHYW010000637.1:0-1687 GCA_046757745.1 Candidatus Scalindua sp. | reverse complement strand
TTAAGCAGATTGAGATAATACGCCCAAAGGTAATATGCGCATTGGGAACATTTGCAGCGCAGACGTTGCTGGACACAAAGGAGGCTATCGGCAAACTGCGGGGGAAATTCTTTGAATATCAAGGCACAAAATTCCTGCCTACCTATCACCCCGCATATCTGCTGAGAAATCCCAATGATAAGAAAAAAGTCTGGTCTGATATAAAAAAAGTACGGGATTACTTAAAGAAATGAACTTCCTGTGCTGTCCTATTCAGAATGAGTCGGAAAAGGATTTTAGATTTACGAATTACGATTTGAGATTTAAATCGTAATTTTTCTTCCAAAATTGGTTAAAATATTCTTATACCGTTGGTTTAGGCTTGTAGCCTGAACCTAAATGTTTCGATTCAATCTACCAGCCAGATGCTCATTCTGGTGGGCAGGATTAAACCGGCAATAAGCGGGGCTTTGCGGTGAGTAGTTATTCGTGGTGGTTGTGTGCATTTCATGCAGTTTATGTTGAATAAAGGTAGCGGAGGTCTTTAAACCTCTACTCAGCGGAAGGAATGCTTGTGTTTATGTGACCATTTATGCCTGGCAACCCATGGACGTGGAAACCTGAAGCCTCTACGAATGAGAAGCGGCAATACAGTTCAAAAGATTTTGTTTTATATCATTTAGAAGATTCGAATCATTTTTTGCCTTTTTAGCCGGTTGAATACATTGCTTTGAATATAAGGCCCTTGATATATGTTCCTGCTGGCGTCTGGTGAAGATTATGGGTCTTTCAGGTGTATATTTTGTAAACTCCTTAAACTCGGAGATCAGATTCTCCTCGAGTGTTGAGATGCCGTCTCCATTCAAGGCGGATACCTGACATATAGGCTCAAACGTATCTCCAATAAGTGTTGACAGGTCTAGTTTACACGGCAAGTCCGCCTTGTTAATTACGGGAAAGATGGATACCTTGTGGGAGTTGTCTGTTTTATTATGCAGATCAAGCCTTTCAATAAATTCAATCAGCTCTTTGTCTTCTCTTCCGGCAGGTTTAGAATTGTCTAACACAATGATTATTTTGTCTGCCTGTCTTAACTGTTTTTTGCTTTCCAGGACACCGAGCTTTTCTACCGCGTGATCTGTTTCTCTGATGCCGGCAGTATCTATTATTGTGAATGGTATACCGTCGAATGAAATCAACTCGTCGACGGCATCTCTTGTTGTTCCCGGTTCTTTATGAGTAATAGATCTGTCTTCCTTCAGGAGTTCATTAATTAGCGTGGATTTACCTGCGTTGGGTTTGCCGGTAATAATCAGCTTCTGAGGTGACGTGATCGCACAGCCGAAGACAGCAGTTTTCAGTATTTCTCTTAATTGGTTGTTGATATGGTTTAACTGTTCTCCGGTATTATCGCATTTTTCTACCTCTCTGATTATTTTATTTATTACAGAACTTAATGTGCCGTTATATTGGTCGAGGAGAACTTTAACGCCTAACCTTGTTTTTGCTTTGGGTATTTCTAATAGTGCCTCTTCCTGGATAAGATCAATCTTATTGTTTGCGAGAGAACGATTGGCCAGTTCTTTCCAGTGAACCTCCTTTGCTCCTGCAGCTACAATGCATTCAAGTGTCTTCTTTACTGCCCGGATGCCGCCGTGACAATTAACCTCGACCAAATCTTCTCCGGTAAAACTGTCTTGTTCCCTCA
>JBHHYW010000636.1:0-1707 GCA_046757745.1 Candidatus Scalindua sp. | reverse complement strand
TACAATACTTGAAATCGGCATAATATCGTATGGTATCAAAGACCCCGGAGTTTTTTCTGACCCGTATGCTTCTCTGAAGATCGATGTCAAGATGACCACAGCATCGGAAGGAACGGTTTTATGGAGAGATACTGTTGAGGCGGAGACGGCGATAGGGATGAGTACGGAAGAATTTCTTGACTACGTGTATTCTGTTCCGGAATATCTTAAAGAGCAGATGGAGGAAGTAGCAGACGCTGTCTCAGAACGGTGCGTCGAGAAATTGGGTTTTGATACAAACTATACATATCTGCTGGATGAAGATTATATAAAGAGAACCAGGCACAAGATAAATATTAAAGAGAAGCTTAGTGCACTTAACGTCCTGCGGCACGAAGACCTCATTACTAATACAGACTATGACGAGACGAAACTTGATTTGATCGAACAGGCAAAAGGCAGAAATAGTGCGGGTACTGAGCAAGAGACAAAACTGAGCGTTAATAAAGCAATAAATCCCGGCAACATAGAGAGAACAAACTGAGCTCAATGACCAAAGACAAAGTATCTTCAGTTGCCTCATTCCGTAGTCATACTGTGGCCACTTACATTCAACTATCAAGATGTTTGGTTTAGGTACGGGTTAAGTAAAAAGATGTTTAAATAGCAAACAAACTGTTTAGAATAATTACAAATCCTTTACATTTACAATAGAGATATTTCTTCTGTTTTTCAGTTAGCATTCAGAAAAATCACTCCTTCATCGGCCTGCATAGTATGAAACATAATTTCCGTGAAGCAACTTGAAACTGGAAACTTTTTCCTGTCCTCGTGATTGTAAATATTAAATATACAATAAGATACAAAAGAAATATATTTATTAAACTGCAGTAATATTTCTAGATAAACAATATAAAGTACTAAATATCTGCCTGATCCGGTTTGCTATCCATCCGAAGATTAAAATATCATTCACCGAACACCGCAAATTCCCTATGTTGGCAACTATTTTGCGCATTCAAAGAGAGAAATTAGCTTTTTAACTAATGTTTAAGAGGTTAATACCGATACTACATAGATAATAAAGACATAATGAGATTATATTAAGTCCATTAAAAAACAATTAAGAAAGTTCACATTCAGGGTTTAGGAATGCTCCCTAACCCTTAATATGTGAACTGCCTTGCCGCACAGGACACGGGCCTGTGAGTCGAAGGCGCAATCGAATCGTACTCTTTATTGAGTATTGGTTCGATTGCGCCTTTTTTTATGCCTTAATTTTAAATTTTAAGTCTATATCGACAAATGAATTATGTTATTTCTGTAGGGTGGATTAAGCGAAGCGAATCCACCAAATCAACAAATGCGTGATAAAAGGAAGGTGGATTCGCTTCGCGCCTAACAAACTGGCGGACAGGTGCTTAATCCACCCTACACGAATATTTTTAAGTCCGTATGTGCGCTAATTAATGAATAATGTTAATATTAAAATTTCTATTTTTGGAAAGGGAGGAGCAGCGCTATGAAGACTATTCAGTCTAAGCTTGGTGTTGTTTTTGGTGTTTTTCTGGCTTTAGGTGTGGCAGGCATTGTTATTGTTACAATAAGCAGTCAGAAAAATGATGGTACTGTGATTAATCTTGCCGGAAAGCAGCGAATGCTTACTCAAAAGATGTCCAAGGAATCACTTGCATTGAGTCAGGGTACAGGTTCAAAAGAATCTCTGCA
>JBHHYW010000635.1:0-1707 GCA_046757745.1 Candidatus Scalindua sp. | reverse complement strand
AGAGAAAAGATCTCTCTACTCTCTACTCTCTACTCTCTACTCTCTACTCTCTACTTAAGCACATGCCAGTAATGACATAGTATGGATACAGCTCCGCCCTGTCAGTTACATATTTTAACGTAACATTCATAAAATTCATATGTTACAAAACATCTTTCGTTGTAATACTTTACACAACTTTGATACCAAAACGACTACTATATTTGGAATTACTATAACATGTTGACATTTAAGGGGTTACGCCCTTGTGGATTGGATGTGGGGGTATGTCTTTTTCTGTATAATTGTTTACTTAATTAAACAAAAAATTAAAAATACAAGATACCCGCGTAAGTGTTTGAACTATAAAGACTAATGTTTGTCAGTTTTCTATACAATTTGTCAACAATTCATGAAGCACTAATCTATCCTCAAGGTATAAAAAGCGTGAGTTTGTTTATTACGTGTATATTTCTAAATTAAGGTTTTATTAAAAATTCAGCGTCTTTATACTTAGACCTGACCGTCTCGCCTAATAATTGTGTGGCTTCTTTATGGTTTGGATCCTGCTCAAGTATTGTCTCGTATTCCTCTATGGCTAAATCAATCTTACCTGTCTGGTTATATAATTTAGCCATGTTCAAATGAGCGTCTATGTGTTTGGGGTTTAATTTAACTGTCGTCTTAAAATTTTCTATTGCCTTTTCAGGCTTTCTTAGCCGGGTATAGGTTTCCCCTAGCCAATAAAATGATTGGTAATTTTTGGGGTCATTATCTATAACTTCCATCAAAAGTTTCTTTATTTTTACCAGATTCCCCCAGAAGGGTGTACCGCCTCCTTTAATGATGGATCCTAAGATATTTACAACTCTGTCGTAATCTCCCTTAATAATATAACATCTTGTTAACATAAGGTTGTTATTTGCACGCTTATAATTTTCAATTGCCCTATCAAGTTCGTATTTTAGTAGATTCAAATCAGCTAAACTATTGTATGCCGCCTGGTCCTTACGGCTTCCAAGTGACAACGCCTTATCCCATTCCATCTGACCCGTCCTGAGAAATGTAGCAATGCTTACACCATTAATTGATTGCTTATCATAAGGCTTCAGGGTTTCATCTTTTTCCTGCTCGTTTCTATATCTTTCTACAAATTGAACCGTGTTCGTAATCTTAATTTCCTTCTTTACCTGATTCACACACCAGATTGCATATATCATGTGTAAATAAGCATCCGTTGGCCCTAAATTTATTGCCTCATTAAATTGCTCGATAGCCTCATTCGTTTTCCCCTTATTCCCTATATACCATGCATACGTTGCCCGGGTCCTTCCATCAGTAGGTTTACGGATCAACGCCTCCTGTAAGAACCCCTTTGCCATCTCGTAAGATTTATTCCTGTCTTCTCTACTCTTACCAATATGTTTTTCGTTAACATAAAATCTTCCTAGTTCAAAGAGGGTTTCAGCATTTGAGTGAGAAAATTCCAGAGATCTTCTTAAAAGGTGATCTTGACGCGTGATATCTTGCCTCTTTTCCTTTAAGCCACTTTTATATTCAGAAAGGTATACGTGTGCAGCGTAATCTCTGGCGATAGAAATGGACAAGAAGACAACCGCAATCAGGATTGAGAAATAAATTAATATCCTTGGAAGTTTTTTCATAAGAAGATAAGGGGTTGATTCCTTTTAAAAGTGATCTACCCGCCAAACAAGAGGCTGTGTCACA
>JBHHYW010000634.1:0-1708 GCA_046757745.1 Candidatus Scalindua sp. | reverse complement strand
AATACAAAGAAAAAGTCGTTGGGTTTTTGCTTTTTAAAACCCAACCTAATTTGATTATCAATCTGCATTTTGCAAACGCGGCCTATTACTTTTCCCAAATGAAACTGTAAATATACTTGACCTCCGTTCTTGCTTATGATTAACTACTCCTATGGGAAACCAGTTTAAACAATTTCGCATATTAAAGGTTTGTCTGATATTGGTTTTATCTTTTTCGATCCTTCCAGAGGTTGTTTTTTCGCAGGAAGATATTTACGATAAAGTAGAAATAGGTTCTACTTCTTCAGAGGAAACAAACTCTTGTGATGAACATAACTGTCCTGTTCTCCCCGATGAACCTTTCCACCACTGTGCTGTTTGTTGCGCCATTTCACATTTTTTTACAAATCAATTAACAGAAAATGTTTTTCACTTCAACAATACATCTCACCCCTCTTCAATAACTGAAGACATTCTTCACAATAAACTGTTTGCAAAAACACTCTTTCGCCCTCCACAATCAATTCTTTAGTTCTCCCATTCTTATTCAAACGTTTCACTATTAAAGCTATTACTAAATTCACGAAATAGTTTGCATGTATCTAACTAAGGCGACTGTACTGCCATAGGTGTAATTAGTGTATATGGTGCGATGTAGGGTGGATTAAACGAAGTGAATCCACCATTTTTATCTAATTTAAGGGTATCAATTGTATGCAACTTTTAACAAAGAGGTAAGAAATGATCTATCCGGTACATCATATTAGATATGTAACTGTTGTCACATTAATAGCATCCGTACTCTTTTTGGTTTTTAATATGTCAATTGCTCAGGTCTCTGATCCGGCCCGACAGGAAGAGACAAAGACTGATACTGTCAATCTCGAAGAATGTATTAAGATAGCCATTGAAGACAACCTTCAGATTGCAGCGGCAAGAAAAGAATTAGGTACCGCCGAGGCTGACCGCATTAAGGCATCATTGCTTTTTCCTTCAAATCCTAAGCTGCAAGGCAAGATTGGGGAAAGAGATTCGCCCAACGGAAATACTACCGATTACAGGGTTATGTTATCCCAGGAATTTCAGATTTTCGGACAGAGACGAAAACGAATAAACGTATCCAACAAATTGATTGAACGGGTAAAATTTGAAATTTCTGATGTAGAAAGAAACGTTATTGCACAAGTCAAGTCTAATTTTTATGAGGCGTTAACCGCCTTGGAAATTTTGAAACTTCGCAAATATGTTGAAAGTATATTTGAAAAGTTGTGGGATGCTACCAGGGAACGATACAACGCCGGCGCTATATCAGCGCTGGAATTAAATTCTATAAAAATAGGTTACGGGCAGGCAAGACAACAGCTTCTTGTCGCAAAGAGCAGCTATCAAAACAGTCTCTTGAGCTTGAAACTCCTTCTGGGGATGTCTAAGGAAGAAGCATTAAATATCGAGGGTAAACTGTCTTATGAGAAGTTGCAAATAAGTATGGAAGACATTTTGGCCTCTGCTTACAAGATAAGGCCTGACCTGAAGGCAGTAGAGTTTGAGAAGGAAAGGGCATCTCAGGAAATATCATTGCGCAAGGCAGAGAGAGTCCCTAACCCAAGCCTTTCAGGTTTCTTCAGCAGAGAAGAACGGACGGATGAAATTGCCGGCGGATTTGTATCTATATCCATACCGGTCTGGGACAGAAAACAGTCTGAACTGAAAAGAGCACGTACCGCTAAAG
>JBHHYW010000633.1:0-1711 GCA_046757745.1 Candidatus Scalindua sp. | reverse complement strand
TTTGCCATGTTTTTCCCGAACACTACCGTAATCTTCTACATATTCCCAATAAAAGCAAAGTATCTTGTAATGATTTTTGCCGGCATAACGGTGTTTAACTGCCTTATGCCAACTGGTGGTAATGTTGCACATTTCGCTCATCTTGGGGGACTTCTTTATGGTTTCCTGTTTATTCGTTACGAGCCCAGATTTAGTAACTTTCTCATATCGTGGCAGAACCAACAAAAGAAGAAGGAGTATCAAAAAGGGGAAGAAGTTAAAAACGGAGTGGATGCTTTGCTGGATAAGGTTAACCGTACTGGGATGAAGAGTTTGACGAGGAGGGAGAGAAGTTATCTTAAGAATGCAAGCAAAAGATATAGAAAAATGCGTGGTAAATAGTATATCTATGCCCACGATTAAATGTGTGTCTCTTGGAAATAGAAGGTTAATAATTACATGATTAATATAGGAATAAATGGCGTCTGTGGCCGCATGGGATTAAGGATTGCCGGGCTTGTTGCAGAAGACGAAGGCCTGAAATTAGTGGCAGCGCTTGAAATGGAAGGTCATCCTGATATGGGAAAGGATTTAAACTCCGTTATCGGCCAGGGGTATGATGGTGTCAAAATATCACATGAGCTTAGCTGCCCACCGGATGTATTCATAGATTTTACTACTCCTGCTTCCACCATGGACAGGCTGAAGTATTGTGTTGAGAATGGAGTTGCGGCAGTGATAGGTACTACCGGCCTGGACAGTGAGCAAAAAGGGGAGATAAATAAGGCATCTGAAAAGATACCGTGCCTTTTTTCTCCCAATATGAGTATTGGCGTAAATTTGCTCTTTAACCTTGCCGAGACTGTGTCAAAGATACTTGGAGATGAGTCTGATATTGAAATAATTGAATCGCATCATCGTCTTAAGAAAGATGCGCCGAGTGGGACAGCTTTGAAGATTGCAGAGAAAATATGCTCTGCAACAAATCGGAAAATGGATGATGTTGTAATCTATGGGCGTAAAGGCCTTACCGGTGAAAGGCCAAAAGATCAAATCTGTATACATTCCATACGATCCGGAGATATTGTAGGTGAACATACCATAACTTTCTGCAGTGGCGGCGAACGGCTCGAACTGGTTCATAAAGCGCAAACGAGGGATTCTTTTGCTATGGGCGCCATTCGTGCAGCAAAATTCTTGTCCGGAAAACCGCCGGGGGCTTATAGCATGGAAGACGCCCTGAGAGATATATGCTGAAAATATGTATATGCCATAATGGCATAACATACTTGTAAAAACGGCATAAACTCCAAAGCCAGAGATAATCAGATTACTATAAATCACGTATTTATATATACATATGATATTTAAGGATTGTATGGTATATAGTTTGCTTATTTCAAAACACAGAGTTTTCGTGATTAGGTGAAATTTATTATTCCTGTCTTGCATTCTCAGACAATGCCTATTTTACGTTTCTATAAGGTGTATAACAGAATTAACAATCAGAGTATACAGAAGCGCTGAATTTATTATTTAAGGAGAATTTGATGGAAAAAATCATAGGAATCGATTTGGGAACTACTAACTCTGTAGTAGCTGTAATGGAAGGTGACCAGCCCAAGGTTATAACAAATGCTGAAGGAAACAGGATAACTCCTTCTGTAGTGGCTTTTACTGATAAAGATGAGCGTTTGATTGGACAACTTGCCAAACGACAGGCGGTTATTAA
>JBHHYW010000632.1:0-1719 GCA_046757745.1 Candidatus Scalindua sp. | reverse complement strand
AGATATTTACGCATCAGGCACATATTTCCATGATGGCAGCGCTCAGACGTTGATGAATACTATAGATAACTCATGCACAACAGAAGATATGCACGGTGTTACATCACATCTGAGTAATCAGCAGTTGCAGGATCTGGTTGAGTTTATGAAGGCTTTATAAAAGGTTCTTTGTAGAGAGATAGTCTCCAGTCAATAGCTGGAGACTATTCTCTACCTAACTAAACAAATCGGCGCTATTAAGCAATTTGTTTATAACTTAGTTAGTTAAGTTTAAATCCTGGAAGCAGATTAGAGAAGACAACTAACTATATGAATAGATGCCGATGCTCCTATGCATCATTTCTTTTTTTAATAGGAGTATCAGTAATGAGAAAAGTCACCTTTACCATTACAATTCTACATGTATTCACCACTTTCTGCGGAACCAAATTACACCTTATTTTCATCACTTATATCACGTTTAAAAAGTTATAAATACTTTTTAAATAAAACTGTTAAATTTTCTGTTTCTCCCTTTCCTTGTCTTTTTATACAAGACCGTTAGATCATCCGTCATTTGGACAGCATTTCTTTCAAGTTTTTTACAGTCGCTTAAAAGTCCTGTCTATAATAGCCTTTAAAAGCATTTATCATTTATGGATGCAGAGGCATTTCTGCTTATGCTGACCATACAGCAATATTATTAGCATTGTTTCATTTGGGTGTGAAGAATTTAAGGGAAAGACTGCCCTAGTGCGATCTCCGCCGAGGCGGACTGACGCTCTGCGCCCTGAGACAGGATTTGAAAATCTCCTGTCTGCGTGCCACGTACAGATAGACAGATAGATAGGTTTTCATTTTACGACCTGGCCGAACTAGAACACATTAGATATATATCCGTGCCAATTCGTGTAATTAGTATCTATCCTCTTCCCCATCTACATAAGAACATGTTTTGGTTCTGGCTTGGTCAGGTTGGGTCTATACTAAGCGCACATAAGGTATTATTCCTCTTGCAATTTGATTTTTTAGATATATAATTCCGAGAATAATATATAATATAGTAATGAGTTTACAGTACTTTTTTTTGTAGCAAATACGGTAGAAAACGTGATTAATCAGGGTGAAAAGATGGGAAGCAATAAGGCGTGGAAAACACACAAGATCTTTGCTTACAACGAGTTCTGAAAACCTGCGCCCGTAGCTCAATTGGATAGAGTAGTGGACTTCGAATCCAATGGTTGCAGGTTCGAGTCCTGCCGGGCGTGCTATAAATCTGGTCATTTGTTACTGTTCTTGGTCATCTCCAACCTATAAAAAACTATAATTGCGCCCTTAGCTCAGCCAGGCAGAGCAACTGACTCTTAATCAGTGGGTCGAAGGTTCGATTCCTTCAGGGCGCACTTTCTTTCCTTCAAAGGAATTACTACAAGCTAATCCATCAACAACCTTAATATTTTACACGGTTGGAACGCTTAGACCCCACAGAGCCCTTTAGTCAAGTAAGTTGGTTCATACCCACGCTTGATTGTACATGTGAAGTAATAGTGGGAAATATACAAAACGACTCTATACAGAAAATGATTGGACGATGTATTACCTACCTGCAGAATAGCAGGTGTGGCGTAAAAAATGCATTAAATGGTGTTGCCTATGCAACCTGCCTCTGTACTTCTTCAAATTTGACAGAAATCTTCTTTGATACTCCCGCCTCTTCCATAGTAACGCCATAAATAACAT
>JBHHYW010000631.1:0-1726 GCA_046757745.1 Candidatus Scalindua sp. | reverse complement strand
TTTCATATATAAGCATAATCAAGTGGTGGTGCTGAGATGTCGTAACCTTTCTTCTTGACTTCAATTTTATGTAGTATACAATTTTATACTTTACTATTCTATCATCTCGCAATGTAGGCAGATAATTCATGATTGGCAGAAACCCTCTTATGAGGCAGTACAATTCCAAAGGGTTTACCCTATTAGAACTTATTATCGTATTGACAATCCTTGCGATTTTAGCTGTGATAGTTATGTCTTCACTTGGTGGCGCTGAATGCAAAGCGAAGAAGACAGAAATCTTAGATAAAATTGCAGTCTGTAAGCAATTAACTATAAAAGCAAGAAGTTCGCATAACCCAAAAGATGTGCAAAAGGCTAAAGGTTGTATCGATGAGGTGATAAAATTGGTAGATAAATTAAATGAAGACTGTTTGACTCAAATTAAAGAAGATGTCTCCAAACAATGGAAAATACTTAAAGGCCAATATCGTCAGTTACGAGGAACGCCAGCTAAAGAAAGCCCTACAACCCCCGTTATTCCAGTTATTCCTGACGACCCGACAATAAAGAAGAAAGAATAGCTTGCTTCATTTCAGGAAACAAAACAAAAAACCTCTGTATTCCACTGTGATTCTCCGTGCTTTTCTGTGGTTAAATTTCTCTTTTTGCTTCCTCCGCGTTTATGCCTGCCCGCTGGTTTGTTTGGATGGTGCGTATATCCGCGTCCAATGTCTTTTGTCTAAACATATATGAATATAATAATAACTGATTTCTGATTGAGGTTCGCAGGATGCCAGCGTTTTTCCACGTTCTTACAGAAGAAGAAATCCTCTCATTAAGTATCGCGATTTCCCCGTATTTTTTAAGGCGGCATATAAAATCGAGGTCCTCACAAACCGGCATTTCTCTGAAACCGCCCAATTTCTCAAATATAGACCTCTTCACAAATATTCCCTGATCTCCGTAAGGCAGTTTAAAAACCTTTGAGCGAAAGTTTATACCCCTTTCTATCCATCTGTAAGGGAATTTATCAGACAATAACCTGATCTGAAACGCACCACCCACAAATTTCCCGCTATCAAAAATCTGTCGGATCTTCAAAACATCTTCCTTTGGTAGTACACAATCTGCATGAAGAAATAGAAGAATTTCACCCCTGGCGCATGCTGCCCCATTATTCATCTGAATGCTCCGCCCGGCTTGAGAAGAAATTACTTTGACATCTCTGTGTTGTCCGGCAATTGCTACCGTACTGTCCGTACTACCGCCATCAGAAACTATTACCTCAATACCAGCAATATTCACCACTGTTTCAAGACATTGGCTGATACTCTTCTCTTCATTAAGAGCAGGTATTACTATAGAGATTTCTTTAGGTGTCATAATTAAAATATTTACCGAGAAAAAAATGTTTTTCTTTGCGTCCTTTGTGGCTTTGCATGAGTGACCACGTTACTTGGAAAACCATACTTGAAGATGGTATAAATAATTTTTGTACCCGCACGCACCGTCCCTGAAAAAGTGCCGGTGATCTTCGATTTCCCAATGCGGCGGCGATACCTTACAGGTACTTCCATAATCCGAAGCCCTTTCTTCAGCGCCTTAATCTGCATCTCAACCGTCCATCCGAAATTTTTGTCCACCATATTCAAGGCAAGCAATCTTTTATATCTGATTGCCCTGAACGGACCCAGGTCCGTATACCTGAACCCCCAGAATAACCGGATTAAAAAGGCGGCCAGCT
>JBHHYW010000630.1:0-1732 GCA_046757745.1 Candidatus Scalindua sp. | reverse complement strand
GTAATTATTCAGCGTATTTTTAAACCAGCAATAATTTCAGTTGACAAAATCAGGTAGCTTTCCTTGAAACAATAGATCCAACGCCTTGCTAATACTCATATCATGCTTACGACAAGTCGACAAGTAGCTGCGAATACGACAAAATATTTTAGCTCCATCCATAGAACGGAAACATCCCGATATTTTCTGTTGGACCTTTGTCATCCTGATATCGTTCTCACCTAAATTATTCGTAAAGGGTACGATTTGGTTATCCATAAATCTTAAAACATCATCCTCGTACTCGATTAATCGTTCCAGTAGATTCCTAGCTTTTGATCTTTTCACTCGACCCCTTTTTCCTTTTTGCCTTGCTTCCTCGGGCGGAGGACATTCTCTTTCTGCTTCCTTTAATATTGATCTGTACTTTTCTCTGTATTTCTCAGGCTCATCACCTTGCAGCAAACCTCCTGCATCGTTAACCTCCTTATTCATCTCTTCAAGCAGTTCCTTCATACTCCTGGCCCATTTCTGTTTATCCTCCTCACACACTCTTGTTAATTCTCTTAAGTGATGTGCATTACATAATGAATGGACACACTCATAGGTGTAGTATGGTTTCCAATGATCATGACAGAGAATTCCTGTAAATTTAGGTAATATGCCAATGGCGTCTGTTGCAACTGAACCTCGTCTTTCATGTGGAAAATAATATGTCCATAAGTCATTTGATGTACAATGCAACCAGTATCTATCACCACCAATGTTTATACTAGTCTCGTCTACGTGCATTAGCATTGATTCTATCAGTTTCAATTTGACCTTCTCTTCAAAGGTTTCTAATAAATCATAAGCTTCCTGGTTAAAATTGAAAACCGAGCCGATACTAACAGGAATTTGCAGTTCTTCTTTAAAGTAATCTTGTATTCTATTATAAGGAATTAATTGAAACTGTGACATATAAACCGAGTGAGCTTTCACGCTCTTGCCATACTGTACTGCTTTTGTAACTTCCTTCGGAAATGTCGCCACAAATCGATTCCCTTTACTATCTTCAAGAATCTCTGCCCTGTACTCCGTTACGACTCGTGAAATATCAATATCAAATACCTGCCGTGATTCATAACCTATTTTCCTGTACCTTGCCAGTGGAAGTTTTCTCCGGTCAAGCTTGATGTCTTCAATCTCATCCGGATCATCAACTCTTTGCAGCGTTACACCTACACGGCCTTTTTGACC
This sequence comes from Candidatus Scalindua sp., assembly GCA_046757745.1. Classification (GTDB taxonomy): domain Bacteria; phylum Planctomycetota; class Brocadiia; order Brocadiales; family Scalinduaceae; genus Scalindua. The sequence goes on along the minus strand of JBHHYW010000630.1, from coordinate 514 downwards.
GCCCGCTTTTCTCTCCCCCTTTGCCTTGCCCGCTTTCTTACGATTTGGATCACTTGATGGTGGTTTGCTACTATTACGGCTGTTTAAATTTAAGCGACCAACCAACAAAGTTATAAGTAATACCAGCAGTTCAACCATAGATCGCATGGCTGGAGATAATTCTTTTTCTTCAACGAGAAGCGCTTTTACTTTTTCGAGCGTTGCATCAATATCTATGTTCTGTATTGTCAATGTATAACACCTGATATAAAAACCTTGAATTATAAATCACAGTTATTATATCACATGTCTTTTTGTCCAGATTTTTAGCGCTGTAGTTGCCGCCAAGGCACTTGAAATGATTTCAGACACCAAGACTTATAGCACAAAAACAAACGGCATGGAGGGACAGCACACCCCGCTACCAGGACAATACAAAACTACTTGTCACAAACAATAAAATTCAAAATTTCAACCTAAAACCTTGTCAAGTAAATTCCAAACTTTTTTTAATATCTTCTCTCTGAATAGTTAC
>JBHHYW010000629.1:0-1733 GCA_046757745.1 Candidatus Scalindua sp. | reverse complement strand
ACCTTACCCCATCCATCCGGCCTGTCAGAGGTTAGTGCAACTATCCCGCTTTTTGACGCCTTTACCTCCTGCCCGTTAAAAGCCTGAATATCGACTCCCTTATTTTGATAACCATCTACCCATTTATCAAAACCATATAATATCTTACCATGCAAAGGCCATATAAATGACTCGTTTGATTGCCGCCCTGATGGTAACGATGCCAGCGAAGCTACTTTCCTCGTACCTGTAATACCGCTTGCCGGTATCATTAACTGTTGTCCCGGCTTTATATTCGTAACATCTCTGATATTATTAATTCTTATAATGTCGTCGGGGGAGACGCCGTGATTGAAAGCTATTCGCCATATAGTATCACCCGGTTTAATCGTATATCTTGAAGATCTTGCAGGCTTTGCAGATCTTGAAGTGGTTGTGTCAGATTTTAAGGAGTCTAATTCCTTTTTTAATCTTGGAGGAGGGTTAATGCCTGTTCTGTGAATTGTAGCACATCCTGTAAGCATGTTCATGATTAAGAGAATAATTACAATACAGCCTAAACCTTTTGATGCGGAAAATCTGATTAATTTACTGTATCGGAATTTCAAAGTTTAGCCCTAAAAACGTAAAAGAAACCACAGATTCCGCAGATTACTCAGATTTTCTTATCTGTGGAATCTAAAATATTAAGTTTGTGCAAAAATATTCAGATGAAAATACAATTTCATCAATCTTGTTTTGTCTTTTTTCTGCTATTAAATAGCCATGTAGCCCACCAAAAACATTCTGCAATTGCAAACGAAATAGTGGGCAATGCCCACCCCACCGTAACTACTTATTATTTGTGCTTCATCTCTCCGAGCCAGAGGCTCTCTGAGCCGGCGGCTTCTTTGGTTAAATCTGTGGTTCCATTCTTTTCATTAATCAATTTGCGGAGCTATGTTCTTCCTTAAATTGTCATTTGTATGGAGCGGGCGATGGGATTCGAACCCACGACACCCAGCTTGGGAAGCTGGTATTCTACCACTGAATTACGCCCGCTTATAGTTTGTTTGATAGTACCTATATAAAAATATTGTGGCCAGATAGTCAAGAATTCAGGAATTCCTTAATTCCTCAATATTATAATTCCGACTCTTCGGGTTAGAATTATATCTATCTAAACTTTATCATGCAAGCATTATTGCATCTACACAATGATGCCTAAATCAAATAGGACACCGATCTTTCGCAGATGCCTGCCAGACAGCGTAGTTTGGGGGGCACACAGACAAAAACATTTTTGAATACAGTTTTTCCAGACAGAACATTAAATCCTTATAATCTGCATTTACCAGCCCGAAAGACTCATTCTGGCGAGTCTGTGTCCAAAATGAAATTTATTACGGTTGCGGCAAGTCAGGACTTATTGTACATTTTGCACCCTGGTATGAATTGCGATGTTTTAGTTCGTTGGTAATTGCAGCAAAAACCTCACCCTTGGTTGCATTCCAGACTGGTGAAATCAGGAAATCTCCATGCGTATCGCCTACTAATCTCTGTATAACTATATCCGGAGAAATCCTTTCTAAAAAGTCACAGGCAAGTGAGACATACTCTTCCATCTTCATTGTCTTTATCTTGCCCTTAAAGTAATCACCTGCCATCGCAGTATTCTTTGCAATGTAAAGGTGGTGGAGTTTTATTCCGTCAATACCAATAGAAGAAACGGTTCGGGCAGTTTCCATTATATCGTTCCAATCTTCTCCGGGAAG
>JBHHYW010000628.1:0-1734 GCA_046757745.1 Candidatus Scalindua sp. | reverse complement strand
ATAGGAAAAGCCACTTCGATCCTTGGAAACCACAAAATAAATATTTCCCGTATGCAATTAACCCTGGAAAATTCCCATCAACCGGGATCGGATACATTATGCCTTCAGGAAGCCGTATCCTTTATTAATATTGACCAGCCTGCCGATGAAACGGTACAAAAAGAGCTGAAGCAGTTAGAAAATATTATTGCTGTCCATCAAATCGACTTGAATTAGTCCTTCGACGACTTTGATTGCCACAAGTAGGGGCGTATAATCATACGCCCCTACCTTATGGTCGCTTTGAAATCCTTAAACGAACATTTTCAGAATATTGCATTTCGCATGGCTGAACAAAATAGCAAAAAAAGAAATAACGCGCGACCATCATGGGATGATTACTTTATGGAGGTGGCTAATGCCATTTCCAAGAGAGCAACTTGTGGCCGTGGAGAAAGCGGCTGCGTAATTGCAAAAGACCGGCAGCTCATTGTCTCCGGATATGTAGGCTCTCCAACCGGTTTTCGGCATTGTGATGAAGCGGGACACCAGATCAAAAAAATAACTCATGAAGATGGCGAGGTTACTGAACATTGCATGCGTACCGTCCATGCCGAACAGAATGCCATTTGTCAGGCGGCAAGAATCGGGGTCTCAATATCAGGCGCAACTCTCTATACCAGAATGACCCCGTGCAGGACGTGTGCGATGCTTCTTATCAATTGCGGTATCAAGAGAGTTGTTTGTGAGCGGAAATATCACCAGGGAGAAGATTCCGAAAAAATGTTCAAGGAAGCCGGTATTGAGCTGGTTTATAAATATAATGAACATCAACAGTACTCAAAATAAAGAGGAGAATAATTCATGAAGAAATCTTTAGGAGCAAAACCACTCGCCTTTCCAACGCCTGTCTGGATAGTGGGAACATATGATCGAGAAGGCAAACCGAATGTAATGACTGTAGCCTGGGGTGGAATTTGCTGCTCCAAGCCTGTATGCATCAACATATCTCTGAGAAAGGCGACTTATACCTATGATAGTGTTATTGAGCGAAAAGCATTCACTATAAACATTCCTTCTGAAAAGTATGTTAAGGAAGCCGATTATTTCGGGATTGCCACAGGTAGAAAGACTGATAAATTTGCTGTTACAGGGCTCACTCCTGTAAAAAGTGATCTGGTAGACGCCCCTTACGTAGAAGAATTCCCATTAGTATTAGAATGCCGAATGACCAACAAGGTTGAAATCGGATTACACATTCAATTCATTGGTGAAATAATGGATGTTAAGGCGGATGAATCTGTACTTGGAGAAAAAGGGCTTCCCGATATTGACAAAGTGATGCCGGTTCTCTTCGCTCCAGAAATCCGTACATATCACGGAATAGGAAAGGGCATTGGAAAGGCATTTTCTATTGGGAAGGAGATACAACAATAATAAATAAAAATTATAATCACGCCAAGACGCTAAGAACGCAAAGGTCTCCGACTCGTAGAGTCTATGACTCGGAGAGGGTTTTAGCTTAAGGAATATTTTTTTCTTAGCGAACTTGGCGGCTTTGCGTGAGAATTTCTTTTTTCCTGTCTTCTATTCCGCAATTCGAATTCTGATTGTATCTTTAGAGTGAGTAAATGTTAAACAAGATTAATCACATCAATATAGTTGTCAGTGATCTTGATAAGGCAAAGTCGTTTTTTGTTCAGCTTGGCTTTACAGTAGGAGATGAGTCCGAACTGTCAGGAGAGTGGATATCTT
>JBHHYW010000627.1:0-1736 GCA_046757745.1 Candidatus Scalindua sp. | reverse complement strand
CATCATTTTTTTTATTGACAAAAGCCAGAATTTGAGATAATTTACTAGTTTAGACCTATTTTAGCTTTTTATTAGAAGGAGGTATAGCTTGGATCCGGTGGCGAAGAATTTTATACGTATGAGTGTTATATATTTTGCGATTGCCGCGGTTATAGGCACGTATTTTATGTTTAGTAGGGTCAACCATCAGTTATTTCATGCCCACGTCCATTTAATGTTGTTAGGCTGGATGTCTATGATGGTTTACGGAGTAGGATACCACATATTGCCAAGATTTAACGGTAACCCTGTGGCATTCCCAAAACTGGCTGTTTCCCATTTTTTTGTGGCAAATGTGGCCTTAGTCGGCTTTGTAAGCTCATGGGGACTCTCTAAATATGGATTTACTAAGATGCCGGAACAGGGTTTTGCGGTATTGAATGCAATAGGAATTTTCATGTTTGTTACTAACATTCTTGTCAGTATAAGAAAACCAAAGGAAGATTAACTTAAAATATTGAGGTGAAAATATGAGCGATGAACCACTTACGATTACAAAAAAGTCAACTATTGGAGAGGTTTTTTCGAAGCATCCTGAAACAGAGCCGGTTTTCCAGAAATATTTTGGTTCCGGTTGTTTTACTTGTCCCGGATCGAAGACGGAAGACATAGCATTTGGTGCTATGATGCACAATACTACTCCTGATAAAATTATTGAAGAATTGAATGAGGCAATCCAAAATAAAGCTAACGAAAGCAAGTAAACACATTCCAAAGAGGTTATTCAGCCTAATCAGAGATTTGCAATACTTGATATGTAACTATATATCTTGCTAAAATATTAACGGAAGGAGTACAGACAATGTCAGAAGACTTGAAAGAAAGAGTAGAGAAATCTTTAGATGCAATCAGGCCTGCTTTAATGGCGGACGGCGGCAACGTTGAACTTGTTGATGTAGAAGACGGCATAGTTAAGGTTAGATTGCAAGGTGCTTGCGGCACTTGTCCCAGTGCCCTCATGACGCTCAAACAGGGGATAGAGGTCAGGGTCAAGGAAGACGTTCCTGAAATTCAGGAAGTCGAAGCTGTTTAACACATTTTTCTCACATTAAAAAATCAGGAGTTTTAATAATGAGTCTGGTACTAGGACCTGTACATCATTGGATGTATAACAAGATAAAGACTACGGAATCAAGAGAGGCAAGCGTAGCTGGCGCATTGAAGGCAAAATATGGTCAGGAGGCTGCAGAAATTTTGAATTCAGTTTACGAGAAACGCCCATGTTCAAATCCGGATACGCCACTTGAGGAATTGCTCGGAGACATGCCAATCCACCAGGGTATACAAGATCTGATCATAAAAGCGGAAACGCGAGAAGCTGCTACAATTGCTGCTTTTTGTGAAAAGTATGGCGATGAAGCAAAAGATCTGATAATACAGACTGCATATGATAACGGTGTAGAATTTGGCAAGAGAGCACTTAAGGAAAAGCAAGTTAGTGGTGACTGTGATGCCGAAAAGGCATTTGAGCTTATTCAGAGTTATCTGTGCGACGGGATGCCCTGTGACAGGGGCGCTCAAGTACAAGATGAGGCAGCGAATCGTACCACGTGGGACCATACCGAATGTGTTCATGAGCAGTACTGGAAAGATGCAGGCGCATCATTTGAGACAATGTGCGATATGGTAAATTCATGGATTTCAGGATTCGGAGAAGGAGCGAATCCAAAGATAAAGCATACGAGGGAAAAGGCTAT
>JBHHYW010000626.1:0-1744 GCA_046757745.1 Candidatus Scalindua sp. | reverse complement strand
TTTCTACGATTCCAAGGCATCGTGAGATTGATAAAAATCTGGCAAAAAGAATATGTAAGGATTTAGGAATATTCAAGCCATAACAAGCGCATGAAGCCAACCACCAATAACCATGCGATTTAATATTTATCGAAGCTGCCGCTCCAAGCCTCCCTTGCAAGCATACGCACAGGTGGTGGTAGCTTATGCGCGCCGTTAGGCGCAAAAAAAGTAAGAAGGGGAGGGATATAAAATTGAAGATATTAGAAAACAAATTTGAAATACACGATGCCGTAACAGAAACAATACAACAAAATGAAGAAGACAACTCTAGCACTGGTAAAAATCAGCTAAAGATTATGTCTTGTCATGGCCCGGACCACAAAGATATTGGTTTAATGTCTTTATTAGGACCTGTTTTTATAAAAATAATAAAATCCCCTAATTGGATTTTTCACGAAGTGACAGGAATTTACTCGGAGGAACGCTTAGTAGAAAAGATAATTCAGTGTGAAAAGGTGATAGAGGCAGAAGATTTTCTTCTCAAAGCCTTTATTACCGTTAACAGTCCCACTGTAATCTGTCCATTAATTATTGGAGAGAATGATGTTTTGCTTGGGATATATCACGAACAAGATAAAACTCCTAAAAAGGCTATTCACCTTCAAGGAAAGGAGTGTTTTGACTTATTCAATTCATACTTAACCTCACTTTGGGTGAAACCTAATAATTACACACTTCGGGATGATCGAGGCATAAATAATGATCAGGTCGCCATGAAAAAAAATAAGCTTTCAAGAATTATAAATATTGAAAATAAGGAGAACACACCCTAATATAAGACATTTGACAAACTTTGTAATCGAAATTATTCGATTTGTCTTTGTCTAAGAAGGTTCTTCTTCCAACTCTGCAGAGTGGAGCATAATATATCATTTAGCAAAGATTAATAGTAGAATGAAAATTCAACGAATATATATTGACACGTCAGTTATTGGAGGTTGTTTTGATCCAGAATTTGAAAAATGGTCAAATGGATTGATAACAGACTTTAATAATGGTATTTATATGCCTGTACTTTCAGAAATCACTACTATCGAAATCAATAAGGCACCAGAGTTTGTAAAGCTAAAATATACCGAAATTCTTGAACTAAAACCAGAAATTTTGGTGGTTGGAGATGAAACTCTTGAACTTCTTCAATCCTATAAGGCACATAACATTTTAGGAGAAAAATTCAGGAATGATTTATTACATATAGCTCTTGCAACAGTCTCTGAAGTTGACATATTAGTAAGCTGGAATTTCAAACACATAGTACACTTCGACAAGATAATGCTGTTCAATGCCGTAATCATAGAATTAGGATTTAAACCTTTAAATATTTTTTCTCCGAGAGAGGTAACTACTTATGAACAAGATTAAAACTATTGATATGGTAAGGCGTATACGTGATACACAATATGAAATAACAAAAGAAAAGTCGTCAGAGGAGTTAAAAGCATATTTCCATCAAGAAGCAAAAAGGTCTGATGATGAAATAAATAAATTGTCAGAAAAATGTCGTAAAACAACTGATCGCCTAACCAGTCGCTGAAGCTAACCCCTTTATCATGTGCGATTCTAAAATTTTCCCGTTCTTTGCTTATTTTATTCTTCTTCATAGTTTTCACCGCCAAACGGGTTAGCTTATGCGCGCCGTTATTAGCGACACGAAGTCGCTTTAGTTATTGTTTAGCATTAAATTTACTGATGACTAAACCCA
>JBHHYW010000625.1:0-1744 GCA_046757745.1 Candidatus Scalindua sp. | reverse complement strand
AGCACAAACATTATCCCTTGAATAAAAAGATCGTTAAATATATACTCATTCGATATGAAGGTAGTAGGCATTGAAACCTCAGGTTCGATTGGAAGCGTAGCAGTTTGTGACGGTAAAACAGTAGTTGGCAGGCATACGTTTGGAAAGGCATCAAACCATGGCAAAGAGATAGTATCTTCCCTTGAGGCTGTCTTTAACGAAGTTAAATGGAAGCCGGAGGATATAGACCTTATCGCCGTAAGTATCGGACCCGGCTCATATACAGGACTCAGGATTGGAGTAACATGTGCAAAAACCCTTGCATACGGCCTGGGGAAGCCGGTTATTGATGTCCCAACACTGGATGTCCTCGCAGAGAATATTAAGGATGATGTTAAACACATTTGCCCTGTTATAGATGCAAAGAGAAAGAGGGTCTATGCATGTATATATGACAGAAACAATAGCAAAAATAAAAGGACCACAGACTTTTTAATTATTACACCTGACGAACTTAAAGATATCCTGCCGGAATCCACCTTAATCTTCGGTGATGGTGTAGCGCCCTACAAAGAGATCTTTGCGCAAATGAAGACCACAATAATAGAGGATGAAAAGCCGGGCATTGCTGATGCTGTCAATGTTGCTAGATTAGGACTGGAAAGGTATGAACAGGGCGAGCGTTGTGAAATTAATGCACTGGTTCCTCTATATTTGAGGAAATCAGAAGCCGAGGAAAAACTGAAAGAGCGGCACTGATCTTTATCCAATGTCGATTGAAAACTTAATCCGTTTAAGAGGAAAAAAGAGCCGAAATGTTATCGGTTTGATGTCCGGTACATCATGTGACGGTATTGATGCATGTTTGGTTAAAATAACCGGGAATGGTTTATCGACTGAAATTGACATCATAGAATTTGAGACATACCCTTACAAAAAAGAGATAAGAGAATTAATATTTGATGCTTCTAAAGAACAGACCGGTACAGTTGATAAAATATGTCAGTTGAATTTTACATTGGGTAAGTTATTTGCCGATGCGGCCGTGCAGATTGCAGGGAAAACATCTATTCCCATTTCAGACATAGACATTATCGGTTCTCATGGACAGACGATCTATCATATCTCTTCACTGAGGGAGAAAGCCGATAAAAAGGTCAGATCAACACTACAGATAACCGAACCTTCAGTAATAGCCCAGGAGACCGGAGTAACTACGGTAGCCGATTTCAGGACAAGAGATATTGCGGCGGGTGGAGAAGGAGCGCCCCTTGTGCCATATGCCGATTTCATTTTATTCGGAAGAGACGGAATCCATCGGGCAATACAAAATATTGGCGGAATTGCAAATGTTACGTTTTTGCCGGCCGGTTGTAGCATTAATGAAATAATTGCCTTTGATAGCGGACCTGGAAATATGATAATTGATAGATTTGCCGAGATTATAACGGATGGGAAGTTTAAGTATGATAAAGATGGTAAGTTAGCTTCAAAAGGTAAATTGAATCAAGGATTATTAGAAAGATTGTGTTCACATCCCTACTTATCAATACCCCCACCAAAATCTACGGGAAGGGAGGACTTCGGTATTCAATTCTCTGATAATTTATATAAAGAATTAAAGCGTGACAATGTAGATGTTTTTGATACTATTACTACAGTAACTGCCTTTACCGCTAAGTCAATATCAGACAGTTACAGAAAATATATTCAACCATCTTACAAAATATCTGAAGTAGTCATGAGTGGCGGAGGTGTGTATAAT
>JBHHYW010000624.1:0-1745 GCA_046757745.1 Candidatus Scalindua sp. | reverse complement strand
GCACAGGAGAAGTTTTGTGCTTGACAAACGGGGGCCTTATAGGTGTTAGGCCTTTGTTAAATGTAGCTCCTCATCGATTCTCTCTGACAAAAAGATTTTCAACAAAGATTGATATGGTACGTCTCTTTTGTTTGCCAGAAGTTTGAGCTCTTCCAGCATTGACTCTGGAAGACGAAGAGAAATCGTCTTGACTGATGGCTTTAGGTTCGGAAATACAACTTTTTTTGCCTTTTTCCAGTCCAGTACCTCTGTAGAATCCTGTTTTGCCCAATACTCTCTTTCTTTATCTTCGCTTTTGAATTTAGGTATTTTCTTTCTCATGTGACTTATATTCCTTCCTTTCTTTGCGGCTCATATCCCTTGCCGATATCACTCGTATTTTTGTAGCTCGAACAGTGAAAACCACAAACAATTTCCTGTCTGCATCAGTATGACCAAGAACATAATATCTATTGCTTTTCTCCGAATGTTTTTCAGTATCAGCAAGGACCAATGGCAAATTAAAAAATATTTGCTCACTTTCAGATGGTAACACCTGGTGTTTAAGCCATATCTTTTCTGAGTTGTGTTTGTCCCAGTCAAAGCCTGTGCAGCCAAATAATAATTTATTATCACTCATTACACTTGAAGTATATGACTATAATATACATCTGTCAAGATGTTTTTTTAGTCTTTTTATCTATTTCTGGCAAAAATGATAATTTGTTTAATCGAAAATACGGCATAGCAAGAAGCCCCATTTTTATTTTCAAGCGGAAGGCTTATTGAAGCTAAATGAGATTATCAAAGAGCAGTAAAGATAAAATGTTTTTTTGTTTTTCATCAGAGAGCCATAAAATATTAGATCAACAAATGACCTTCTTCATCTTCTTATTTTTTGGCATAACGCTGAAGTGAGGTGCGCCGTATGGCGTATAAAATAATGGGAAAAATAAAATAAGCAAAGAATCTAAAAACTTAAAAATCGCAAGAGATAAAGGCGTCACCTCCAGTGACTTGTTATGCCTTAATTTTGCACTAACTTTATCTCTAAATGACAATCTAAAGCTTTCGCATATTTTTTGATTGTATCAAGTGACGGTGAATGTTTTCCACTACTGAGGGACGATTCCAGCCTTGTAACTGAAGGAGATTTGGTTCCCATACGTTCAGCAATTTGAGCTTGGCTTAGACCTGCCTTTTGGCGCGCAAGAAGCATTTCACGAAGTAAAGTAAACTCTGGTTCTAATGCGTCGTATTCTGCTTTTACTTTTGATTTACATAGTGCAATTTTCTTTAATTTATTATGAGTCATCTTTTATTACCTCTTTCATGCGCTTAAAAGCAATTTTTAATTCATTTTTCGGTGTTTTTTGTGATTTCTTAATGAACATATGAAGCATAATAATTCTTTTGCCAATTCTAGTGCAATAAAAAACACGGGCAATGCCCTCTTTCCCCTTTACACGTAACTCAAATAGACCGTTACCCAAGTGGCTTGTATGTGGCCTGCCTAAATTGAAACCAAATTCAAGTATTAAATCTGTGAGGCGCAAGTAACGAGCCAACAGCCCTTCAGGTAAGGATAGAATTGATTTCTCTACCTTTGGGCTGTAATATTCAATGCTCCACTTCATTGATTTACGGTAACATATTTGTTACTTTCCTGCAAGGAGAAATTAGATTTATTGTTGGATTTGCCTTGAGTAGCATAACGTTTGAGGTAAGCTACCCCGTGTGGCGGAAAAAACTGTGAATAATAATAA
>JBHHYW010000623.1:0-1756 GCA_046757745.1 Candidatus Scalindua sp. | reverse complement strand
CGGAAACAATTCTGCACAGGATAATCCGTGGTACTGGAATTGTAGGTTTAGGCGGCATAAGGCCGAAACGAACACTTACACCCTTTTCATCCATTAATCTTGTTCGGCCCCTGCTATTCGCATGGCGCAAGGATATCATTGCCTATTTGAAAAAGAAGGATCTTTCTTACAGAGTTGACTCAACAAATTCTGAAACAGATCAATTTAGAAACAGGATAAGAGCAGAACTCATCCCTCTCCTTGAAAAAAATTACAATATGGGTGTAAAAAGGTCCCTGATTAGATTAGGTGAAACTGCTACACAAAATTATGATTTTCTGGAGGGACAAGCAAAAGATTTATTCGTGGAAGTTTTGCTAAACATAGATGGAAAAACAGATGAAGTTTTAAGTAAAATAGTTTTGGACATACACAAGTTAAAAGAAGTACCGCAAATTTTACAACAGATTATTATTAGAGAGGCGGTAGTTAGGCTAAATATTCCCCTTAAGAAGCTTGGTTACAAAAATTATAAAAACATTTTAAGCATACTTAATTACCGAAAAACGCCTGTAAGTAATGTCGTTAAGGATTACTTAAATGTCAAGATAGAAAACGGCAAACTACATCTTTCGAAGGAGAAGTATTATGCGGAGAATAATCCAGTTTTGAAAGAAACGGTAATTAAGATACCGGGAGAGACAAAACTTGTTGAAACTAAGTACATGGTGAAAATGGATATCAGAGGAATAGAGAATGGGTTTCTGGAAGGGTTTAAACAAAGCAGGACAAAATATGATGAAGCCGTAGATTTTGATAAAATCAGTGTTCCGCTCATGGTCAGAACAAGAAGGCCGGGAGACAAATTTTGGCCATTGGGTTCTCCGGGGATTCAGAAGGTAAAGGATTTTTTCATAAATAATAAGATTCCTGTGCTGGAACGAGACACCGTTCCAATAGTAACCATGTATGACCAGCCAATATGGATAGTGGGATTTCGGATTGATGATCGTATTAGAATTACAAAGGAAACAAGAAAATTATTAATAATGAAGTTTGGAAAGGGGGGAAAGGGGTCAAGTCTGCTTACGACTTAACTGCAAAGTCCTTTTTATATTTCCAACTTGTTTCTTCAGTTTTTTGTTGCCAGCCAGATTTGCCTTCATACTCTCAATTATACTGCTTATGCTACTATAATTAGGAATCTTAAACTCTTTCCCTATCTCTTTCAAAGTATCGCACCGCAGAAACCTTGTCAAATAAATCGCTACATTTCTTGGTTCATTAGCTACTCCACGCCTGATACCATATAATGATGCAATATCAACTTTGTATGCTCCGCAAATGGCTAGTTTGATTTCTTTCTTGCCCGGAATCAGTGCCTTAGATTCAGGGATTTCTTCCTTAAATAAAAGAGCAGAATATTTTTCTTTTACCCAGTTTTCAAATTTCTCAGTCCCCAGTATAGAAGGAGAATTTTTCTTTGAAAAAATACCAACTATCTCTGCTAAGTCTTCCTCGCCTATAAACTCCTTGTATTCTCTCAGCTGTTTAGATTTGTCATCTGTCAATAACTGAAAAAAAGCTTCTCTGTTTAACCAGTTTCATTTAGAGGATTTTGACAGGTATCCATTATGACTGCTCCAGGTATAATTCTCTAATCAAGTAACCATTCCAGCCCTTAAAGGATTGCGATGAATATACCTTGCCAGGACTGTAAGATAACGTCACGCATAAGCAACCACCACCTGTACGTCATGCTTGCAAGAGAGGCTTG
>JBHHYW010000622.1:0-1757 GCA_046757745.1 Candidatus Scalindua sp. | reverse complement strand
CAATCTCTACCACTTTCCAACCCATAAGGGTGTAAAAACATCGGGCAGCCTTTTATTGACCTTGTCCCCAGATAACAATCATGAGTCTCGCATTGATTCAGACATACACTTCTATTTGCCTTTAATGAAGTTAATGATGAAAGAGAATAAGTACCAAGCAAACCGCCAAGCGGGCAAACGTATCTACACCACACTCTCCTTTCATAAAGAAGGCCGGAAACAACCGCACCGAAAAGAATAGATGTGATCAAAAATGCCGTTAGTATTGATGACCGTGGCATTATAGTCACACCTTCCAGCCAGAATATTAAGAGGATCATCCCAATAGTAATATATCTCCCGTATGCAACAAATACATCCGGAATTTGAAAATTAAAACATTTTAAACGTTGCATCCAATCACCTGCCGCAGCAAAAGGACAGACTCCGCATAAAGATCTTCCGGAAATCAGGGTTATTAAGTACATACCAAATAAGCCGGTAGACCATAGAAATACATTTGCAAAATTCAAGAGACCATCTTTGTGTCCCATGAATAACGTACCAAGTATAATTATGAGCAATGCAAAGCTCAGGATTTGAATACCTTGTGGATAATATTTGTTTTCTAAGAATCCCTTAATTGCATTCACTGAAAGAATATTAAAAGACCATTTCTTTTCTCCCCTTGGTATTCCAAAGAATATCTGTTCAGACGTAACAGTATTACCTTTTGCCAGGAAAACGGCTCGCCTTATAACATTCTCAAGTTCAATTACATTTCCAGGCCAATCATAACTCATCAATCGTCCCATAGCATTATCAGACACATTTTTTACATCTTTGTGTAACTCCCTGCTAAACTTTTCAAGTAAGTGTTTTGTAAGCATCGGAATACTGCGTTTCTGGTTTCTAAGAGCCTTCAATTGATAAGAATTCTTACCTAAAATATTATAAAGATTCTTATCAAATTTACCCTGCTCAAGAGAGGATGCAATACCTTCAGACACAGATGCCACAATCCTGGCGTTTGAGAAGATTTTATCACTCCCATTGACACGATTAAATTTTTCTTCCTGTATGTAATTTAATAATTTGATTTGGTTTGCTTGATTTAAACTATCCACATGATCCAGAAAAATTGTCCCGGAATCAGCCAATTCGATATATCCCAGACGTGTCGCAATATCATCTATCTCAACACCTTTACCAAAAGAGGAAATTTCTTGTTTATCTTTCCCCATTGCGTCATCGCAGCATATTACATAAGCACTCTTTTCATATCCAAAAAGCTCTTCTCCCCATGAATCTTTGTCAATGTCTCTACAATCAACTTCTACAAAAGGCCCTTTGAAACGGTTTCCTTTACCATGAATGATTTTTGACATAGGGATCTTGCCTGTTCCATCTTCACCAGTTATCAACACGGGATCATCAATTAAAGCCATGGCATTGACGAAGGTATTAATTTTATCGATATATTTACCTTTGCCCACGAAACCTAAACTCTTAACATCCTTTTCACCACTCTCTCTTTCTGAAATCTGTACCCTTTTTTTAAGTCGTGCGTGTGAAATGGCAAGGGCAATATGATTTGCCAGTATAGTCAATCCCCTGATATCTTCGTATGCGTATTTTCTTTTATCAATAGTCTGGATATTAATTGCACCAATTAAATCTTTCTTGTCGCCTAATGGCACTGATAGTAGTGACGACAACCGTTCCTCATGGACTTCAGAAAAGAATTTTACCCTTGGGTCGGTGTGTACATCTTCAAG
>JBHHYW010000621.1:0-1761 GCA_046757745.1 Candidatus Scalindua sp. | reverse complement strand
GAACTGAAAAGTGTTGTTGTCGCATTCTCAGGTGGTGTGGACAGCACACTTGTTACTAAAGTATGCTATGACGTCCTTAAAGACAACTCTATGGCTGTTACGGCAAGGTCGGAAACATATCCTGATTTTGAATTCAAAGAGGCACAGAAACTTGCAAAAGAGATAGGCATAAAACACCTTGTAATTGATACCAGTGAATTGGCTATCGAAGGATTCGCAGATAATCCCCCTGATAGGTGTTATTTCTGTAAGACTGAACTCTTTGGGAAATTGAACGAAATTGCCAGACAGCAGGGTTTCCTGCACGTTGCAGATGGTGCAAATCTGGACGACACAAAGGAATTCCGTCCGGGATTAAAGGCATCTAAAGAACTGAATGTTAATAGCCCTTTAAAGGAATCCGGTATGACAAAAAAAGACGTACGCGAAGTCTCAAAATTTCTAAATCTCCCTAACTGGGATAAGCCTGCATACGCCTGTATGTCATCCAGATTTCCATACGGGCAGTCTATTACGGAGAAAAAACTCAAAATGGTATCAGAAGCAGAAAAATACTTAAGGAATTTAGGCCTGGAACAATTCAGAGTAAGACATCATGAAACGATTGCAAGGATTGAAGCCTTGCCAGAAGAGATACATATTCTTACCAGTTCTCCCACAAGAGAGGAACTACTCTGCAAATTTAAAGAAATAGGTTTTACATATGTTACACTGGATTTAGAAGGTTACCGCAGTGGAAGTATGAATGAGGTGCTTAGCGTCAGCACTACTCAAAACCAACAATGAATACTAATCGTGAAATACCACAGGAAGAACTCTTAACGAAAAAAACTGAAAACATAAGAAACATGTTTGGCTCTATTGCCAGGGTATATGATTTTCTGAATGCGCTTTTGAGTCTTAACTTCGACAAGTCATGGAGAAAGTTTGCGGCAAAAGTAAGTGACGTAAAGCCTGACACCAAAGTACTGGATGTCTGTACCGGCACAGGCGACCTTGCCATCTCATATTCAAAGTTAATAAATGGAAACGGGCTCGTAGTCGGAAGTGATTATTGCCACGATATGTTAAGGTATGGATTGCCGAAGATCAGGAAAAGACATTTAGAAAACAAGATCAAGCTTATAGAGGCCGACACGTTACAGCTTCCTTTCCATGACAACGCCTTTGAGATATCCACGGTTGCCTTTGGTATAAGAAACGTAGCAGACCTGGATGCAGGAATAAAAGAGATGAGAAGAGTGGTCGGGCCAAATGGCAGGGTTGTAATACTGGAATTTTCTCAACCGACAAATTTCCTTTTCAGGCGAATATACTTTTTTTATTTTACCAGAATATTACCAATGATCGGAAGATTAATATCCAAGAGCAAGATTGATGCATATACATATCTACCTCAATCAGTTCTGGCATTTCCTGACAAATTAAGCCTGAAAAAGAAGATGGAAGCGTGCGGCCTGGAAGATGTAAAGTTTTTTACAAGGACATTAGGTATAGTCACAATTCACATAGGAAGAAAGCCTGCAAGTCCTGGATAAACGGAGGAAAATTTATAAATCTTTAACCACTCCATCTCTCCTCATACGCAAAAAGGGGATTAAGGAATCCCTGTATTCTTCAATTCCCAAATTTTTAAATCTTAATTTTTATGTTGATATTAAAAAGATATGAAATAAAATAACAAACAAATGGGGTATAGTGTAATGGTAGCACGATTGATTCTGGTTCAATTTGTCCGGGTTCGAATCCTGGTACCCCAGC
>JBHHYW010000620.1:0-1762 GCA_046757745.1 Candidatus Scalindua sp. | reverse complement strand
ATGTCATCAGCTTTATCTTTCGCTTTTTGAGAAAAACGGGAATCAGGATAGAGGTCGGCAAACCTTCGATATAGAGCTGCCTTTCCGGTGGGGCTGGTTTCTCTAGCATTATCTTTTCTTTGTACTATCTTTAATATATTTTTTCCATTAACCCACCCTTGGCCAACAGAAGGTACATTGATTTGATACCAATTATCCTTAAAGTCAAATAATTTAAATTCGCTGGCATAACTGGTTGTTTTATACTTGCTATAGGAAAACATTTTTGGCTCTGTCAGTATTTTTTTATATGGTTCAACCATTATGTAAACAGGCGCTTTCGGCTTTTCTATAGATTCAAATTTCTGTCTATACTCGTTCTTGCGCTTGTAATTAACGAATTAAATACCTTTAATTCTTCATCAGTACCCACAGGCTTAATACCTTCAGACAGTCTAATAACATTTTTGTACAGGGAGATGGCTTTGTCATAGTCGCGCAAGACTTCCTCGAAGATAAGTCCCAATTGATAATATGCTTCAAGATTTTCCGATTCTCTTTTGATTGATTTGGTAAATGCCGTAATTGCTGAAGGATAATCACCATCTGACTTCAACTGTTTACCACTTTTTATTAATGAATTGCTGAGAAATTTCTTTAAAAAATCCTGTGCATTGACATGACTTTGGGAAAGGCAAATTAATAGGAAGGATAATAGGAAAGACAGTATATATGAAGTTTTAATGTTTACTTTCATTTTTTTGCCTCATATAATTTTGAGGATTTGGTTGAATTGTCCACGGACATACGCACCTACCTTTCGGCAGACAGTGATAAGTACGGATGTTTTTGTTGATACCTTTAGCTCTATGGCATTTCTTGTATAGTATTCAATAAAATATTAAGTGCTAATGGATTTCTCCATTCCGGGGATAATGTGTCCATTTACAATTTTACTTGTTTCTCTCCTTTAATTGCATTCATGAATCTTTCTTTAAAGCCAATGATTGTCAATCCTACAATTTCTTTAGAATCTTCTTTATAGCGGACAATTATTCCTTCGCCTACATCTATTCCTATTGCTTCCTGTGGTTTTGTTATACTAATGTAAAGAACATCCGCCTCTTCGTCATAATCCCAGTTTAGTGCTTCTTTTTTTTCGAGTATTTTCAGGACTTCCATATAGTTTCTCTCCTTTCTGACGGTTTGTTTGTAAAATATGAAGTCAAGATGAATCCATCTTTTTTGTCTGATTCTTTATATATTACCGCTAAATATTTAGATGTTAAAGGTGTTTTCTTGTAAAACTTAATAGCGATTAGCGTAGAAAAGTCTCCTTTTTGTATCACTTCGGGGCTATTTAAGGTTTCGATAATCTTATCCTTTTCATTGGCCATTTCCGGATGTCTATAGAGAATATGGTTCCATCTTTCAATGGTCAATCTTACAGGCACTTTATTGTTAGAATAGGTAATTATCATTGTGTCTTAATTTAAAAATATAAACCGGCAACTTTACTTTAAACTAACTTTGACAACATCATTAGATAGCTCAGTTATTACTGCCTTAATATCCATGAAATATGTTGTACTGATGATATCAGCCAGAGTCTGTGTGGAACCGGTAAATCTTAAAAGGAAAAGGGCTATACCATCCTTGAAATATTGGTGATTTACCTGCCTTACTCCAAAGAGTTGGCTTACCCTTCTTTTAAAATCCTTTAATTTCATATAGTCATCTACAGAGACTTCCAGAAATATATCCCTTCCATTCAATAGTGAAG
>JBHHYW010000619.1:0-1767 GCA_046757745.1 Candidatus Scalindua sp. | reverse complement strand
CATGCAAGGCCGCAGCGCTCTTTACCACAAACCAGATAGTCGCAGCGCCAATCAAATACAGCAAAAAGGTCGTACAAAACGGCGTTGCACATGCCATAGTGGTAAACAGCGGTAATGCCAATGCGTGTACTGGTAAGAAGGGCTATAAGGATGCAGAGACAATGGCACAACTTACATCCGGACACCTGAACATCAAATCGGATGAAGTCATAGTCGCCTCTACCGGTATAATCGGACATCACCTTCCAATGACAAAGATAAAATCCGGCATAAACAAATCATCTGCACGTCTGGGAGATAAAGAGACACATTCGATAAACATTGCAAAGGCCATAATGACAACCGACACCGTACCTAAACAAATTGCCGTTAGAACAAAAATAGGAGGCAAGGAGGTTACCATAGGTGCAATAGCCAAAGGCTCCGGCATGATCTCACCAAAAATGGCTACCATGTTCTGCTTCATCACGACTGACGCCTCAATCTCTTTAAACACCTTGAAATCCTGCATCAAAAAGTCTGCAGAAACCTCCTTTAATAGAATCACGATAGACGCCCATATGAGTACGAGTGATATGGTAGCCATCCTTGCAAACGGCATGGCACACAACCGCAATATAACATCATCAAGCAAAAGCGACCTTGCACTCTTCCAGAAGGCGCTGGATTATGTAACCCTGCGCATGGCAAAAGCAATCGTAAAGGATGGTGAAGGCGCTACAAAATTTATTCAGGTTGAGATAAACGAGGCTAAATCAATATCAGATGCAGAGCGGATTGCACGAACAATAGCAGAATCACTGTTAGTAAAAACTGCCATTAATGGAGAAGACCCCAATTGGGGAAGAATGGTTTCAGCAGCGGGTTATGCAGGCGTTACTCTTGACGAATCTAAACTGAAGTTGTCTGTTAACAGAATAACGATATACAGGAAAGGCTTACCGGTTACACCCATTCCAAAAAAACTCAGTAATGAAATGAAGAAGAATGAGATCACGATACAACTGCACCTTGGAATTGGTAATAAAAGCACTACACTCTGGACATGTGATCTATCAAAAGAATACGTAAAGATCAACGCGGATTATCATACATGAAACATTTCCAGTAACTTCTCGCCTAAATTGAGCGACTATTACTCCGTATATAACCAGCTTGACTGTTACTCCTTTCCAAAACCAAAAATACTATTTTACAAGAGATCAGAAAAAGTTTGACAAATCAACAAGACTAAGCTAAACTAAGTCTTCAAATCCCGGTATACTATAGGAGGCTTAGCATGTCACAGGTTAACGTTCATCAGGCAAAGACACATTTGTCGCGCCTTATTGATGAAATAGCAAATGGCACAGAAAAGGAGATTGTAATAGCTAAAGCAGGCAAACCAAAGGCCAAATTAGTACCTTTTGATGATAAGCCGGTTAAGCGGCTTCGGGGGCTTATGAAAGGCAAAATAAAAATTAGTAAAAACTTTGAGGACCCTTTACCCGATAGTGTTATTCAATCCTTTCATAAATAAAGGAGGAATTAATAATGAGAATATTATTGGATACGCATATTCTCTTGTGGTGGCTGAAGGATGATAGGAGATTGCCTGATACCGCTGTAAATATTATCGAAGATGCAGCTAATGATATTTTTATGAGTACAGTCAATGCGTGGGAGATTGCAATAAAGAAATCATTGGGAAGGATACAAATAGACATGGATGAATTCCTGAAATCAATTAAAAATGGTGGGCTTGGCGTATTGAATATTACAGTTAAT
>JBHHYW010000618.1:0-1777 GCA_046757745.1 Candidatus Scalindua sp. | reverse complement strand
AAGGATATCTTCCAAAGTCAGAGCAAATTAGCAACGAATATCATCGTTCAGGTGAGAGGATAAGATGTATTGTTACAGAAGTGAAAAAGGTGGGTCATAGAGTTAAAATCTTACTTTCGAGGACCCATTCCAGTTTTGTAAGACAACTTTTTGAGTTGGAAGTACCGGAAATACCTGAGAAGATTGTTGAAATAAAAGGCTTGGTGAGGGAGGCTGGCTATAGGACTAAGATTGCCGTATTTTCGGAAGAACCAAATGTGGATTGTGTAGGCGCGTGTGTGGGTGTAAGAGGAACAAGAATTAAGAACATTGTAGATGAATTGAACGGAGAGAAGATAGATATTATTCGTTGGGATGATGATTTGGAAGTTTTTGTGCCTAATACTCTTAAACCGGCAGGAGTTACGGGGATTTTGCTATCACCAGAAAATAATGTTGCAACTGTAGTGGTTCCGGATGACCAGCTTTCATTGGCTATAGGTAAAAGAGGGCAGAATGTAAGACTCGCGTCAAAATTGGCAGGTTGGGATATCGATATAATTACAGAAGAAGAGTTAGAACGTGAACGTGAGCGTGAGGAGGCCGGTGGCACAACTGAGGAGGGAGACGAGGGGGCAATGTTAAATGAAGGTATCGGTGATAAAGAGGTCGAAGAAACAACGTCAAATAAAGACATTGGTAGCGAAGAGATTGAAAAATAGACATAAGTAAAAAGTGTTGAGGGGAGTCTTTTTTGTGTTATGGTACGAATAAATAAGCTGGCAAAAGATTTGGGTTTCAAAAACAGCTTTTTAATAGAAAAGTGTCAGGAGTATGGTTTTGTAAATATTAAACACCATGCAAATGCTCTGACAGATGAACAGGTAGACTTGTTGCGTAATAAGCTGGTAAAAGGGGCAGAACAAGATGTTGCTGTTAAAGAGAAACCTGTAGCTCCTGAGACCAAAAAGGTAAGCGCTGAAAAAAAAGATGAAAGTTCTGTCAAAACGGTTCCTAAAGAAACAGAATCAACCGTACGGAGACGAATCCCGCTCTGGAAACAAAAGGCGAGAGAAGAATTAATCAAGGGGAGATGGAAAGAGGTAACAAAGGTTTCGCAGCAAAAGAGGCCCAGAAGATTTGAAAAACGTACAAAAGAAATAGTATCTAAAGAAAAAGTCTCTGTACTGCCGAAGGAAAAGGAAGAAAAGGTTACGATAGAGTTGCCTGCCACAGTTAAAGATGTGTCATCGGCTTTAGGCGTAAAAGCCGGAGATATAATATCAAAGTTACTGATTGGCCATAATATTTTTGCTACTATAAATCAAGCTTTAGATGGTGATCTCATTGAAATGATAGGTATTGAGTATGGTATTGAGATCGAACTGAAACAGGCAAAGGAAGTTGAAGAAGAATTTTCACTTGAAGAGACGGTTGACAGAGCGGAAGATTTAAAGGAAAGGGCTCCCATTGTAACATTTCTTGGTCATGTGGACCATGGAAAGACTTCCTTGCTTGATAGTATTAGAAAGACGGATATCGCATCTTCTGAATCCGGTGGGATTACGCAACACATAGGTGCCTACCGAGTTGAAACAAATGGAAAATCTGTTGTTTTTCTGGACACTCCGGGACACGAAGCTTTTACTGCTATGAGGGCAAGGGGGGCAAATGCTACAGACCTGGTTGTGTTGGTAGTTGCGGCTGATGACGGAGTAATGCCGCAAACAGAAGAGGCTATTAACCATGCACGCGCGGCTAATGTACCTATTGTAGTGGCTATAAATAAGGTAGATAA
>JBHHYW010000617.1:0-1798 GCA_046757745.1 Candidatus Scalindua sp. | reverse complement strand
CAGTAATCCCGACCTTAGCCGCAATGTCTATACAATCCCTGAAAGGGAAAAAGGCATCAGAGGCCATAACAGTTCCCGCGGTTCGGCCAACTGATTTCTGAATTGCGATATTTGTGGAGTCAACGCGGCTCATCTGGCCCGCTCCTACACCAATAACCATCCTGTTTTTTGTGAAAACTATTGCATTAGATTTAACGTGTTTGCAGACCTTCCACGCAAATAGTAACTCCTCTATCTCATCTTCTGACGGAGCCTTTTTTGTAACCACCTTCAGATGATCTTTGTCACCGGAATTCATATCTTTATCCTGAACCAGCAAACCCCCAACAACACCCCTGCAATCATTTATTCTCTTTTTTATAGATGACTCACCTAATGAGTTTAATTTTAACAATCGAAGGTTCTTTCCCCAACCTCGCTTTGTAGTCAAAATCTCAATAGCCTTATCGTCGAAACCAGGTGCTGCAACCGCCTCAACAAAATGACCCGGTTCTGTTATGGCCTCGGCAGTCTTCTCATCAACTGTCCTGTTTAAGCTTAGTATACATCCAAAAGCCGAAACTGGGTCAGAACTATAAGCATTTGTAAAAGCATCTTTGATGTCTTCTGCACACGCGACACCACATGGATTAGCGTGTTTTATTAAAACGGCAGATGGTATATCAAATTCTTTAACGATTTCAATGGCAACATCAGTATCCAATATATTATTAAAAGACAAAGCCTTGCCGTGTAACTGTTCCGCATTTGAGATACAGGGCACATCAACGTTTTTATCAACATAAAATGCTGCTGTCTGGTGGGGGTTTTCGCCATATCTTAAATCCTGCTTTTTATGTAATTCTTTACTTAATGTTTCCGGATAAGCCTCTTTATTATCCCTGTTAAAATAATCAAATATTACCTTATCATACTGGCTGGTATGTTTAAATGCCTCAGTAACCAACTCATAACGTGTCTCATATGAGAGATCACAGCCTCCTTCATTTAATTCTTTCAGCAGCGCTTTGTAACGCTCAGGATTTACCACAACTGCAACGTGTTTAAAATTTTTGGCCGCAGACCTGATCATGGATGGCCCGCCAATATCAATATTTTCAACAGCTTCTTCCTGAGATACATTCTCTTTACTAATAGTCTTCTCAAACGGATATAGATTAACAATAACAAGGTCTATTGTGCCAATCCCTAAATCCGATATCTGTTTCATATGACTTTCGTTATCCCTTACGGCTAGCAGACCACCATGAATCTTTGGATGGAGTGTCTTTACCCTGCCATCCAATATTTCCGGAAATCCGGTATGTTCAGACACCTCTGTAACCGCAACACCATTTTCTCGAATCGATTTGGCAGTACCGCCAGTCGACATAATCTTAATACCAAGGTCTGCCAGCCCTTTAGCAAGATCAATTATTCCCGTCTTGTCAGAAACGCTTATCAAGGCTGTTTCAATCTTTGCCATAGAATCTTCTCTCCTTTCAATAGTTAACTTCATGTTTGTCTCGTAATTATGCTATCAAAGCACAGGTTTTATGTCAAAATAATAAACAGAATATTTTTCATGCTAGACATAAAAGAGGTTAAATAGTATCATGAAATTATCCCGAAATGATAACAACTTAAGCCGTATATAAGCAACTTTTTCTGAAATATCTGAATATAATCTGCGAAACATTAATTAACAAAAGGGGTGTCCATTTATGAAAAAAAAGTATATATACTTTTTTGGTAACGGTAGTACCGATGGCAATGCCAATATGAAAGATTTACTCGGTGGCAAAGGTGCAAACCTGGC
>JBHHYW010000616.1:0-1805 GCA_046757745.1 Candidatus Scalindua sp. | reverse complement strand
GAGTAAGGTCTCTTTCTACATCTCTGAAAACAGCAATTCCTTTTGGTGATGAGACCATAGCAATGGAAGACCCCGCATTTTTATGACGCCAGCTATCCTTGCCCTCTTTATCAAACTCAAAACTATGGGAGTCGTGCTTTACGGTAGCTACCTTATAATCCCTGCTCACTAACTTAGGAATAAGTTTCTCCATCAAAGTAGTTTTACCGCTTTCACTCCTTCCGGTTATAGAAACAATGGGTATTCTCATAATATTTTCCAAGATAGGTAAAATTACATTTTAACATAATGGCATTAATAATACAATCATGATCAGACGGGTAGCCGGGTGGGTTTCACAAAATAAAAATTACTTTGAAAACAACATACTATATCTCTATATTTAGATTTTGTAAACTAAGATATACCACCGGGAGGTTTCATTGAAGTTTGAATAAATGCAAAAAGCATATCTCGTCTTGCAACAATACCAATCAGCTTATCGTTTCTTAATACGGGAACCCTGATCAAATGCTTTGTCTCAAGTATGTTTATAATCTCCACGGAATTAGTTTCCTCTGAAACACTGACAGCGTCCTTAGTCATTATATCAAGAGCGGTAACGTTATGTGTGTCTTTTCCCTGCATTAGAACCTTAAGAAGATCAAATTCTGTAACTATTCCTAATAAGGTTTTATCCTTGTCTATTACAGGCACATCACCAAAACCACCATGTGACATCAAATCTGCTATTTGCTTCCATGTATTCCCTGGCCGACATGCAACAACGTCTGCTTCCATTAGCTGAGCAGCCTTTAACGCCTTAAAATCTTCACCTCCCAACATAAACTCTGAACGTCTCATATCAGTCCTCCTTTTATAAAATTATATTTATAAGGAATGCATATAGATTACAAATTCACCAAAATAATATATAAATGGCTTATTAGATTGCAAGGAAATATTTCGTGGAGCAGTGGTCGTAAAGGTCAGACTGTTTAATCCTATACCTGCCTAACCTGGCCGAGCCAGAACCAATAATGGATAAATTTCTGATCTGTTCTTGATCAACCAGGTTGTCAAATGCAAACCTATCTACCTGTGCGTAGCACACAGACAGGCGGTTTTCAAGATTTCCCTTAAAGTAACAAGAAATTGTCGACTGAGAGACTAAGTGATGACAAATTGTCATACAGGTTTGCGGCAAATTGTTTACAAGTGACATATTGTCAATCAGATTCAAGATATAATATTTCCTAATGACAACTTCTACGATTTTAACAGCGCGCCATCGTAACTTTTGTTTTTATATTAAGTGTAATATAACTTCTTATCTTGAATCTATACATATACTTAGTATAATATTTGTTCATTTATAAACGGTTTGTATGTTTGCGTGGCATTATGTTTGCGAAACGCACATAGAGTATTCGCTCTAGTTTTTAAAAAGAAATACCTTATGTTTTTTTGTTGACAATTGAAGGAATTATTGTAATTTACCTGTCTTTCAATCAGATTTAAGAGGCACATATTCATGTATTTGACTAAATAATCCGCATCAATCTTCTTTTAGGGGGGGGGTGATTAGTGCAAGGTTTATTCATTACTGGTGTCAAGCCGCATAATGTCTCATCACGTCTCGCACTCTCTTACGAAAGTATTTCATCCTATACTTCAAATCTCTTGTTTCTCTGTTTAAGAAACGTTTCAAATACAATCATTAAAGCATTTCCATCATTAATATATCTTTTCCTCTATTCCGAAAAGCCTGGGACAGTTACTAAAGACGTAACAGTGGAATCAGGAAAAGCGTCAAATGTTGATTT
>JBHHYW010000615.1:0-1806 GCA_046757745.1 Candidatus Scalindua sp. | reverse complement strand
CTCGACCTTACCCGGATAGGGACGTTGTATTTTTTTGCCAATTCAACAGACCGTACATGAACCACCTGCGCTCCCATACTTGCCAGTTCCAGGATTTCGTCGTAGGATATTTTGTCGAGTTTTCTCGCTTTGGGGACTATGCGCGGATCGGCTGTGAATATCCCGTCAACATCGGTATATATATCACATATGTCCGCCTTGAGCAAGGCCGCAAGGGCAACTGCGCTGGTATCAGATCCCCCGCGTCCCAGAGTTGTTATATTGTCATTCTCATCTACGCCCTGATATCCGGCAACTACTACTATTTTATTATTTGACAACTCTTCTAATATACGGTCAACTTTCATATTAACTATTCTTGCTTTTGTATGAAAGCTGTCTGTTGTGATTCCAATTTGTCTGCCCACAAAAGATACTGCTGGAGAACCTAAAGAGTGGATTGCCATTGCCATAAGCGCACTTGACATCTGCTCGCCTGTAGAAAGCAGTGAGTCAAGTTCGCGTGTTGAAGGGTTATCATTGATTTCATAAGCTAATTCCAATAACTCATCAGTCATTTTCCCCCGCGCGGAAACAACTACAATGACCCTGTTGCCGGCAGAATGAGCGTCGACAGCGCGTTTGGCTGCCATTTTCATGCGTGCGGCATCCGCCACTGATGTTCCACCGAATTTTTGGACGATTAATTGCACAGTGTTCCTGGTAAAAAACATGTTGTTTCTTTCACTAAGATTTATATCAAAATGCACTTAAGTTTTCTACAGTATTTTTAAATCATTTATGGTGATTAGTCCCAATGGTATCAATTCTTGTATCAATGCCGCCTTACTGCCTATTGCCATTTGTTCGCAGTCCTTAAACCTCTTTACAGCCACAGTCTTTATTACTCTTGCTTTTTCTTGCTCCTTTTAAATACAATCCAAACGAGGAATCAACAGTTGTATAATACACCACCAAAATCATTATTGTTGATTCAAAACAAACCTGCCTTTCTTATATTGACGTATAAATAAGCTAAAAATCAAAGGTTTACATTAGATTCTTACAAAGTTACAATGACCAAATCCAAAGTGGGTTCTTTGACACTATATGGTTGAGGCTGCGATTCGTCTATCTGATGAACCTTTAACAGCATTTTCTTATTAATCTTATAGCAATAAATAATTGTTTTATAGGCACGGAAACTTGAAAATAGGAGATGAATATAATGGGGCAGACATTAACAAAGGTTAAAAATCTGGAGAAATTTATACAGAAACATGGAGAGGATACTTTCTTTTCTCAGTCTATCTCAAAAATGCTTGATTATAAAATTCAAAATTACGAAGAAGAAATTAAGAGATTGAATAGAGAGCTAAAGAAGTATGAACGTAAATACAAAAAAGACTCATCAGTTTTCTTCAAGGAGTTTAAGGCAGGTAGAGCAGGAGATGATATGAATTTAATTGAATGGTCATCTCTATATCAGATGCGTAAGCGTCTTTTTGAAAAAATGGCTGAACTTAAAGGTAAAAAATAGATGGTTGAAGACTACTTTGACAGTTTGATTCAGGAACTTTTCATGAGCCGTGCTATTTCTTCTTTTAAGGTATTAAGACGTGAGGCATGTGAAGATGATGGATATATCCGTATAAAATGTAAACTACCAAATGATGATATCCTTGAATTTGCAGAATATATTCAGATTCAAAAAGACAAGATATATCTTGAGACATATAGCTTTCACTGGCAGAACATGAAAGGGAAGTTAATCAAAAGATGGGATAATGTAACTCATCACAGTGAATTAGACACCTTTCCTCACCA
>JBHHYW010000614.1:0-1811 GCA_046757745.1 Candidatus Scalindua sp. | reverse complement strand
ATTACTTTATAAATTTCGATACAATACTGAGGAGATACGAAAATCAGCCTATTTCATCTTTAAGGAAGATAGCCATTGAAAAGGCGGAAAAATGGATGTTGGAACGTCTTGAAAAGTCAGGAGGTTTAGGCGCAATATGGCCTTCAATGGTTAATTCATTGATGGCCATGAAATGTCTTGGATATGAAGATGGAAACCCTGCCGTGGAAAAGGCGATAGAAGATATAGAAGCATTAGCAGTGTATGATGAAGATACCATGTTCCTGCAGCCGTGCGTATCTCCTGTATGGGATACGCCATGGGCGATTATGGCGCTTTTAAAATCTGGTTTGCCTAATAACCATCCGGCATTAGTTAAGGCGGGGGAATGGATGCTGGTAAAAGAGGTAAAAAGTTTTGGAGACTGGAGTGTGAAAAATCCCGTCAAGGAGCCAAGCGGATGGTATTTCCAGCATGCAAATGAATTCTATCCGGATAATGATGATGCGGCGGTAGTGATGATGTCCTTGCAGCTTTTAGATTTGCCTGACAAGGACCGTAAAAAGCAGGCAATCCTCAGGGGTTTCAAGTGGCTTATGGGGATGCAGTGCAATGATGGCGGATGGGGATCTTTTGACAAAAATAATAATAAGAAAATCCTAAACAATATACCATTTGCAGATTGGAACGCGCTTCTTGATCCCAGTACGAGTGATCTTACTGCACGTGTGCTGGATTTGATGGGCAGGTTAGGATATGACTTGAGCTTTCCTCCTGCAGAGAAGGCGATTGCATTTCTGAAAAAAGAGCAGGAGAAAAATGGTTCATGGTTTGGGCGTTGGGGCACTAATTATGTTTATGGAACATGGTCTGTGTTGACTGGCCTGCACTCAATAAAAGAAGATATGACAAAGGATTATATAAGAAAGGCGGTGTTGTGGTTAAGAGACTTTCAGAACGAAGATGGAGGCTGGGGAGAGACATGTAAATCGTATTGGGATACTTCCCTCAGTGCTACAGGGAAAAGTACACCCTCTCAAACATCATGGGCGGTATTGGGCCTTTTGTGTACGGAAGAGAGAGACTCTGACTCTGTAAGAAATGGCATTGAATATTTAATAAAAACGCAAAAAGAAGATGGGACATGGGATGAGAAAGAATTCACTGGCACAGGATTTCCAAAGGTCTTTTACCTCAGATACCATATGTACAGAAGTTACTTTCCACTACTTGCGTTGAGTAAATATAGAAATCTGG
Source organism: Candidatus Scalindua sp. (assembly GCA_046757745.1). GTDB lineage: Bacteria > Planctomycetota > Brocadiia > Brocadiales > Scalinduaceae > Scalindua. The sequence continues at coordinate 575 of JBHHYW010000614.1, read as the reverse complement.
CCGAGTGATTTTGACAGGAACTAGCAATACATTACCCGAACGGGTTGGAATTATGAATATTGAGGGATTAAGGGTGATTTTCCGGCCTAATGTATTAAAGACATTAACAGATAATTTAAATAAGTCATTTGATAAATATCGTTATATAAACGTAAGAAAATACATACTATAAATAAAACTAAAGTTGGTTTGCACTTCAGGTGCGGACAACCTTGGCGTGCGTGGCTTGGTCCTGCAAGTCGAAGGCGCATTCGAATCATACTCTTAACTGAGACGAAACTCGATTGTGCCTTTTTTTATACCTGAATTTCCCAAGAACGATTTCTAACAACGTGGAGAATGTTATGAAAAAGAAAAAAATTCTGGTGATAGATGATGAAATTGAATTATGCAGTATTCTGGAAAGACTTTTTTTTTTGGTGTCCAAATATTTGTACTTTATTGTATGTGCAAAATCCTGGCTTCCTAAAATGAGACCAGCTACGACTTCTTTAAAAGGATTGGCTATTTTTCTAGATAAACCTTCCTCTACAAATTCTTTAAAGGCCTTCCGGCCGTTATCCCTTTTGTTATTA
>JBHHYW010000613.1:0-1814 GCA_046757745.1 Candidatus Scalindua sp. | reverse complement strand
TATATTATGAAAAAGAATTTTCAAGGTAAAAGAGATTGGTTTATCCTGATAGTTCACCGCAAAGAACCCCGGTGAAATAACTTCAGATTTCACAGGGTAGGCGCAGAGGAAAAAAGCATAAGACAAACAAAAGAAAATATGTAGAAACCGTTGTTACAAAAATCCTTTATTGGAATCAAAAACATGCTGATTGAAAACGTACTTGGAAAAAACGGGATTATCGCAAATAAATTAGATTCTTACGAGCTTAGGCCACAACAGATGGATATGGCCCTGACAATCGAGAAATCTATCGAGGAAAACAAGCATCTTATTATTGAAGCAGGAACAGGGGTAGGCAAAAGCGTGGCATATCTGATTCCGTTCATATTCTGGACTGTCAAAAACAGGAAAAAGGTTATCATTTCAACGCATACCAAGACTCTGCAGGAACAGTTAATAAACAAAGATCTCCCATTTCTTCGCAATGCCTTAAAATCCGCCAAAGATAATACCCGCCAGAATGACTTTCCTGGACAGGAAGATACATTTGACTTTTCTTATATCCTTTGTGTTGGTGGGCAAAACTATTTGTGCTTAAGAAGATTTAATCAGTTGCAAATGCACGGTCTCTTTGACACAAAAAAAGAAATCAAAGAGCTTCAGAAAATTATCCAATGGGAAGAGCATACAAGGAACGGACTGAGATCAGGACTTGATTTCGAACCATCACAGGCAGTATGGAGTAAAGTATGCAGAGAATCCGATCTTTGCTTTGGCACAAAGTGTCTTTTCAATGAAGATTGCTATTACTACAAGGCGCGAAGGAGAGAATATAAGGCTCAGATCCTGGTTACAAACCACCATCTGTTTTTTGCAAACCTGGTAAACGAAGGCCGTGTTCTCCCGGATTTTGATGCCGTAGTCTTTGATGAAGCTCAGACACTGGAAGACGTCGCTACCAGTTACTTCGGTATAGCAATATCAAACTTCAAAGTCAGATCCCTGCTCGATTCCATCCTGAACCCAAAAACCGGAAAGGGATTGATAACAAGGCTTTTTAAACCATCAGACAAAACTGTAGCTAATATCCGAAAAACATTAGATGAGGCAAGGCTCGCCGGAGACCTCTTCTTCTCTGAGATTACCGAAAAATACGGTACAGGAGGCAAAACCACCCGGATTCGGGAAAAAGGCGTCATCAACAACTATCTCAATAAACCCCTATCTAATCTTTCAGGAACGCTGGAATCACTATTGAACCTGGTCACGGCAGAAGAGGAACGGTTGGAAATCTTCGCCTTTGCAAGTCGATGTAGTGAAATCAAAAAAAACATCTCTACCATCATAAACCAGGATTTAGAAGAGTATGTCTATTGGGCAGAAGTTGAGAAAATAACAAACTCGCTCGAACTCTCAAATCATAAGTATACCAGTCTGCGGGCGGGCACACACAGGCAGGCAAGATGTTCCCTGTTTGCAGCGCCAATAAATATTGCTGAGGATTTTGAGAAGCATATATTTGACAAGATCAGGCATGTAATCCTTACCTCCGCGACACTCTCAATAAACGGAAATTTCAATTACATAAAGGAGCGGCTGGGGATACCGGCCTGCACATCTGCCAGACATTTCCACCGTGAAGAATTTGATTCTGACATAACAAACGGTGGAGATTTTCTTGAAAAGATCATAGGGTCTCCATTTAATTTCTCAGAAAATGCACTCATCTACATTCCCGACAATATCCCGGACCCAAACCAGGAACCTGATGCATACAGACATAATATTACAAAACACATAAAAGAGATAATCTCCCTGACACAGGGAAGATC
>JBHHYW010000612.1:0-1821 GCA_046757745.1 Candidatus Scalindua sp. | reverse complement strand
TAAAAGTAGCTTATTTTAAACTTGAAAAATCCGATTCACGGTGAACCAGCACAAAACAACCATCTGTAACAAGCCGTAATGATCAAAGGTTAGTTTCATTTCTTTCTGGAATGACTTTATCAGAAAGGGAAGATGGCTTGACGATTATTGGAGTTTTACCAGGAAACCCGGGTTGGGATGCAGGGTTAAGGATTGGAGATATAATCCCTAAAATAGATGGTAAAGAAATTAAATCCCTTGACGACTATTTAAAGATAGCGGAAAAACTAAATAAAACAAAAAGGCTGGAAGCTTCCTTAACAATTTTAAGAGAAGATGTTCTATATAACGTAGATATCAAAAGATTTAATAAGGCTGTAAGGCAGTCAACTATAGAAAAACCTCCGTTAACCATTCAAAAGAAACAGAGGATTGAAAAGCCGTATTCTAAAACACCACGTGTAAAATTGCGTTCAACTCGTAGTAGAAGTTTAAGCAAAGATGATGTAAAGGATATGCTCGGAAGGTGCAATTTTTATGACAGTGTTTGGAACAAAGGCGGTGATTTTACCAACGATTATGAAGCACAAGTGGTTAATGGTGATAAAGTAGTTATCGACCATGCAACAGGATTGATGTGGCATCAGTCAGGTTCATTACAGACAATGAATTGGGGAGAAACATACTACTGGATTCGTGAGTTAAATCGTCAAAAATATGCCGGGTATCGTAACTGGAGATTGCCTACAATTGATGAGGCGGTAACATTATTGGAATCAAGTAAAATTGGCGGTGAGAATGGCTTATATATTGACTCTGTTTTTGATTCAAGGCAGAAATTGATCTGGACTTCTGACGAGAAGGCGAAAACCGAGAAAACTTGGCTTGGTACATCTACTTCCAGTGGCAGGTATTGGTGGTGTGTTAACTTTACAAGTGGTACCGTCTCCTGGCTAATCAAATTAATCGAATTGAACAAACACGTTCGTCCGGTTCGCACAATGAGATGATACACTACTTGGTTATTTGTAGTATTATTAAAAAGAAAAAGAAATGAATTGAAGATTAAATATAGGTTTACTAAACCTAAAATAGACTTCTGGAGTTAGGAATATTTGTCTTCTGGATAATGGAAAGAAATGGGTAATTTCTCAATTAGAGTAATGAAAACAAATGGTCAACCTGCCAAAGGTGTCCGCGTTTCCGTTGATTTTGGCATGTGGAGTGGTCAGTCTAAAGAATACACAGATTCAAGTGGTTGGGCAGAGTTTTCTAATTTGGATGGGAAACTTGTAACTGGAAAAATATTTATAAATGGTGTGTCTCAGGGAGACTATAGAACACATAGTGGAAATTCACACTCTTTTACAATTGACTGGTAGTGCATATATTTGCATATAACAAAGTTCTGTCTATGCAAGTTAAAGCAGCAGTTGAGTTAAATTATTAATCAATATTAAGAAGGAGGAAGGGAAATATGGTTACTAGAATATGTGATGTTTGCGGTAAGAAAAAAGATTTAAGTGGTGGAAAAACGTGTGAAAAGGGCCACTTCGTTTGTTCCGGTTGTAAGTCTGCTGGGCCTTGGTCATTAGCGTATGATAAAAAACAATGCCCAATTTGCAAGAAACCACTTCGATAGTTCGTCAAATTATCATATACAAATCACTAAAACTCTTAGTTTGGTAAAGTGCATGAACAATCAAAAATTAGTTTCTTGTCTGAAAAGTGGTAACGAGATTAGTAGAAATGGATGTTCATGTTTTATTGAAAAAAGGGGAAATCCAAAGAAAAAGGGGACAGATTTATTTGCCGCGCCTTGTCCTTTGATATTAAAATGAA
>JBHHYW010000611.1:0-1830 GCA_046757745.1 Candidatus Scalindua sp. | reverse complement strand
TAACCAATGCCTGCCATGCGTGCCCCGTAAGGAGGAACGACTGTACTGGGGTGAAGTGATACTTGCCCGTGAACTTGAAAACAGAGGACTCACCGTCAAACGACAATTAAGAATACCAATTGAATACCATGGTATTAAGTTTGAAGAGGGATTCAGAGCAGATATTGTTGTTGAAAACAAGGTGATTTTAGAATTAAAATCCGTTGAATGCGTCACAAAAGCTCACAAAAAGCAAGTACTGACATATTTAAAATTAGCAGAACGTAAACTTGGTTATTTGCTGAACTTTGGTGAGGCATTGATGAAAGATGGAATTTTCAGAATTGTCAACGGAGAAGTGACTTAACGTACCCTTTGTGTTCTTCGTGTCTCCGTGTGAGGAAAAAAATTCTTAGCAAAGAAATGAACTTAATACAATAATTGATGAGCTCTCCCCAAGGCTAAATGCTTATCTCAACTCCATCGGTACAAAAAAGCAAAATCCTAACAACAAATAACCAAGGACTAATGACCAAGGACAAATGACGAATAACAAATAACAAAGGACATATTCTATATGAAACTAATACTGGTCGCCGGCGCTCGTCCCAATTTCATGAAGATTGCCCCCATCATAAGGCAGTTAAAAATTGAAAGTGAAAAATTAAAAGTTTTAAGCCAGAAGACAAATGACCGCCAACTAATGACGATTGACTATCTTTTGGTACATACTGGCCAACACTACGATTACGAAATGTCAAAGGTATTCTTTGAAGACCTGGAGATTCCAGAGCCGGACATTTATCTTGGAGTGGGTTCTGGTACTCATGCTGAGCAATCTGCAAAGGTTATGATCGAGTTCGAAAAGGTACTTATGGCTGAAAAGCCAGATATTGTAGTTGTAGTGGGAGATGTTAATTCTACTATTGCATGTGCCCTGGCAACTGCCAAAATAGACTACGGAGAAGGAATAAGAAAGGATCAAAGATCAGGGATTGAGAAACCTGACATCTGTCATCCTCCGTCATCTGAATTCTGTGGCCGCAGGCCGCTTATCGCCCACGTGGAGGCAGGCCTTCGGAGCTATGACCGTTCAATGCCAGAAGAAATCAATCGGGTACTTACAGATACTATCTCTGATTGTTTTTTTACTCATTCTCCGGATGCTGACGAAAATTTGAGGAAGGAAGGAATACCGGGAAATAAAATCTTTTTGGTTGGCAACATAATGGCAGATAACCTTCTTTACAATCTCGAAAAGGCTGAAAAAACAAACATATTAGAACAGTTAGGTCTAAAGCTAAATCCACAATCCACAATCCCTGACCCGTGCAGTGCGAAGCATACTTCACTGGGGCGAAATCCGAAATCAACACGGCCTTATGCCTTACTTACCCTTCACCGTCCCAGCGGTGTAGATCAGAAAGATGCATTTTTAAGGATAATTAATGCTTTAGCAGAAATAGGAAAAAATATTCCCATCATCTTTCCCGCACATCCCCGCACCAGGAAAATGATTACTGAATTTAAATTACAGAGTCATTTTCTTGATATAACCGGTAACGAATCACAAACCCGCCAGCATGCCCGCTCGGCATCGCCGTTCGGACGGGTCGGGCAGGTAACAAATAACGGAATTTACCTTGTAAATTCTTTTGGCTTTCTTGATTTCCTTAATCTCATAATGCATTCTACATTCGTGATGACGGATTCTGGAGGTATTCAGGAAGAAACTACAGTACTTGACATTCCCTGTCTAACCCTGAGGGATAATACTGAAAGGCCAATTACTATTACACAAGGTACAAATGTGTTGGTGGGAACCGATACTCAGAAAATAGTAGACGAAGC
>JBHHYW010000610.1:0-1831 GCA_046757745.1 Candidatus Scalindua sp. | reverse complement strand
TAATTTTTCTATTTTTATCTGATCTCCAATCCTCTTATTATCTGAAGCTTTAATTTTTACTCTCTTAAGGCCTTTATCAGTCTTAACTATATATTGATCTCCAACCATACCCACGATATTATACATGTTCTTCTTCTCTAAATTTTTCGGTTCAAGTTATTCCAACTACACCTCGTAGGTGTAGTTGGCGGAATTGTAATACCATTTCATCCAAAAAGAATTTCTGATTTTTATTGACAAACCCGGAACAACAATTAGAATACACTCTAAGTTTAGACTGTATACTAAGTTTATACCATCGGCTAATAGGGGCTAAATCTATGGAATTAGAAAAATCATTACCAAATCCATTTCGACCCGGGGCTGGACATATGCCGCCATATTTGGCTGGCAGAAAATCAGAAACCAACGAATTTATCAAATTGCTTTCGCAACAAACGATTCTTGAAAATATGGTACTTACTGGCTTAAGGGGTGTAGGCAAGACAGTTTTACTTGAATCATTTAAGCCATCTGCTATTAAAGAAAATTGGCTATGGGTTGGTACTGACCTTTCCGAATCTGTTAGTGTTAGCGAAGCAAATCTTGCAACAAGACTTATAGCAGATTTATCAGTAATAACTTCTAATATTGTCATTGCGCAAAGCCAAATACCACTTGGTTTTAGCGCTGGCCAAACGGAGACGAAAATGAGCTATAAACTTTTAGCTAATATTCATAACGAAACTCCCGGTTTAATGCTGGACAAGCTAAAAACGGTGCTTGAATTTGTATGGAATAACTTAAAATGTATAAGTGGAACTAGAGGCGTAATATTTGCGTATGACGAAGCTCAAAATTTATCAGATCAAAGTAAAAAAGGACAGTATCCTCTGGGAAATCTACTGGATTTGTTCCAATCTATTCAAAGAAAAGGAATTCCATTTATGCTTCTGCTAACAGGGCTTCCTACATTATTTCCTAAATTGGTGGATTCTCGAACGTTTGCGGAACGAATGTTTACAGTTGTTGAACTAAAACGACTAGAAAAAGAAGATAGCCAAAAAGCTATCCTTGAACCTATCAAAAACGATCAATGCCCAGTTGTATTAAGCACTGAATCGGTAGAGTTAATTATTGAGCTTTCTGCAGGGTATCCATACTTCATACAATTTATATGCAAAGAAGTGTACGACTTATTTCTTTCAAAATTAGCATCTGGACAAAAAGATACTGTTCCAGTAGATGAAATTACAAGAAAACTAGATACAGATTTTTTCACAGGAAGATGGTCTAGGGCCACTGACCGTCAAAAAGAACTTCTTTTTATAATCGCAAAACTTGTTAAGAATGATGATGAAGAATTTTCTGTGCAAGAAATCGTAGAATTAGCAAAAGAAGATATGGATAAACCTTTTAGTAGTAGCCACGTTAATCAAATGCTTGTTACACTTACTAATGCAGGATTAATATATAAAAATAGGTATGGAAAATATTCTTTTGCCGTACCTCTTCTCGGCAATTTTATCTTAAGACAACATAAATTAGAAAAATAAAGGGCGTGGAAGATCAAACCTAACCTATTGAATAAAATCAGTTACTATACAAAGACGGTAAAAGAACTTTTTATACGTTTCGAATACACTAAATTATGAAAAATAAATACTTCTGTAGTAATTGCCATAAAGAAACATAGCATGAAATTCCAATAGAGGGCTAAAAATTATGAAGGATAGATACTTAGAAATCACATTTCGTAAGGGAAAACCCTTAGCAGCATATCTTTACTTAACCGGGAAAAAAGGAGTTCAATGTGTTAAAGCGATAAAAATTGATGAAGGTTTGATTGCTG
>JBHHYW010000609.1:0-1831 GCA_046757745.1 Candidatus Scalindua sp. | reverse complement strand
ATTCCCCATCCATCTCCGGCATGTAGTAATCAACCAAAGCAACCTGAAATGGATTATTCCCTTTAACAGCATTGTGAAGTTTCTTCATTGCCTCCTCCGCAGAGTCAGCCTCATCTACACTACAATGCCAGGATTCGAGGTACGCCCTGAAGATGAGGCGATTTGTACCGTTATCGTCAATAACAAGCACTCGCAGATTCTCTAAATTTCCAGACTTGATATGTGCCTGTTGCTGATCAGGAGGTTGTTTCTCCAGAATGGCCGTGAACCAGAAGGTCGATCCCTTGCCCTCTTCACTTTCCACGCCGATCCGGCCTCCCATTAACTCCACAATACGCTTAGATATCGAAAGCCCAAGTCCGGTGCCGCCGTACTTCCTGGTGGTGGAAGCGTCCACCTGTGAAAAAGACTGGAACAGGCAATTCCTTCGATCAAGAGGTATTCCAATACCAGTATCTCTAACAGCAAAACGTACAGTGGCATGAGAATCCGTCTCTCCGTCCAGCATTACACTCACCGCCACTTCCCCACACTTCGTGAATTTCAAGGCATTGTTAACGAGATTAACCAGCACTTGTCTCAACCTGCCCGGATCACCCATTAGCATGGATGGAACTTTCGGATCAATAAAGGAAGAAAACTCCAACGTTTTCTCCTCTGCCTTAACAGCAAGGACATCGATAGCGCTCTCTACTGCAATACGAAGATCAAAGTCTATATTCTCCATCTCCATTTTCCCCGCTTCAATCTTGGAGAAATCCAGGATATCATTGATAATTGTCAACAATGAGTCTGCGCTTTCACGAACCGTTTTTGCACAGTCAAGCTGTTCAGGAGTCAATTTCGTATCCAGTAAAAGTTCCGTCATACCAATTATACCGTTCATTGGAGTGCGTATCTCATGGCTCATGTTGGCCAGAAACTCACCCTTGGCTTTGTTAGCAGCTTCTGCTTCCTCTTTTGCCCTTGTTATTTTTGATGTTTTAACCTCAACCTTTTTCTCCAGACTAAGTGTATAATCCTGTAACTGCTTCTTTGATTTTCCTAACTGGGACGTCATATCATTAAATGAAGTGGCAAGATCACCGATTTCATCTCTCGACTCTATCTCGATTTTATAATCAAGATTACCTCCGGCTACCTTCCTTGTCCCTGCTACAAGCCTTCGAATGGGTTTTGTTATTCTTGCGGATAAAAGAATTACAATTGAAACTATAATTATTATGCCCGTTATCAATACTACGATAGTAATGTTTCTTAGACGTATAACCTGTGCAAATGCCTCAGAAATATCCTTTTCCGCTAAAATAACCCAGTCCATCTCTTCAATATATCTGGAAACACCCAGTACCTGTATACCTCTATAGTTCGGGTATACTCCGAGCATCCCCACTCCATTCTCAAATGCTACTTTAACACCCTCCGTATCAACAGCCTGCTTCAAGGCGGCGTCCTTTACAAACCTTGATCCAGTAATCATCAAGTTATCTCGATTTACAATATACACCTCCCCTGTCTTACCAAATCCTTCCAACGCCTTTACGCTATCAGACTCTTCCGAAATACTACCCAGAGTAATTTTTTCAAGACTTTCACCCTTATACCTATTTACAATTACACCTATCGGCTTTTTCCCGCCCTTGCTCAGTATCAATCTTGCCGCCTCAAACGTATTTTGTTTTAATCCCGGAGAACGATGTAAATCAATTATACAAGCACCCCCATTCATGGTTTCCCGGAAATAGCCATCGCCTGAAACATCTCTGCCTAATGAACTGATTTCAGTCGAACTGATTATTTTGCCGGTAAAATCAACGATAAATGTTGTCAG
>JBHHYW010000608.1:0-1838 GCA_046757745.1 Candidatus Scalindua sp. | reverse complement strand
TTACATATCACTCCTACGGAGTTTTCGTGATTTATTTGATGTTCTTACTATAAACCCAGCGCGGCGAAGCCGCACTGAATTAGATTGCTTGTTTTTCATAATTTAATGTTTATCTTGATAGTTGATTGATAAAATTGAGAATAATTTAATCAAATTAGAGCGTATATATTATGTTTGCTGAGAAGTATCAAGATGATATTTTAGGTACCAATAGCTGTTTTGATCGAGTTGTTGTGAGTGGTTCCATAATTCCTCTCTCTTATATTGAAGGTTTATCACGTTTTTTGTCTACTCATAAGATTCTTTTGAAAGAATTCTTGCCGCACGCTAAATATCTGGCTGAATTACTGAAAGCGGATGCCAAGTCTTTAGCAGAGCAGAGCAATGCCGCTTATATTTATTTGAATAACTCCACAACCCGCAAAGAGACTTTGGTGAAGTCTTTTATTCAGGAGCGAGGTGAACACCCGGGTCTTGTTGCGGTATTAGCCGCTTTAGAAGTCTGCCCAAGTTTCGACATATTCAAAAACAAAGAAGAGCATAAATTAGAATTAGTTCAACGTCAACGAAAATGTCTCCATTTCTATTTCTACTTTATTGATGTAGATTTTGGCTTATGTTACTTTCGAGTTCAGAGTTTTTTTCCTTTCCGGGTTCAAATCTATTTTAACGGAAGAGAGCAGTTGGCCAAAAAATTAAACAAAGCCAGGATTGGTTATCATAAATCAGACAATTGTTTCACCTCAATTGATGACTTCGAAACTGCGCAACACCTGGCTGATGAACTGGACGTTGCCAATCTCCATACGTTATTTGATACCTGGGCTGAGAACTATGTTTCTATTTTACCCAAATTACGTCAGAAATGGCATCTATCCTATCATTGGTCGATTCGTCAAATTGAGTATGCTTACGACATTCTTTTTGAATCTGAAGATAAGCTGGATGCGATTTATAAACAATTACTTCAGTATATGACCTTATCTACTATGCCAGAAGACATCATGTCATTCCTTGGTAAAAAATTATCCGGCCCTCAGTCTGGCCGAATCGACACCAGTATGAAAAAGACTTATCTCGGTTATAGAATCAAACATCGCAATCGCGCAATTAGTATTAAAGTCTACAACAAGTCTGGCAACGTGCTCCGTATCGAAATTACTATCAATGACCTTTCTCAGTTTAGAGTTCATCGCGAGGTAATTGGGAGGGATGGTCAAAGTGTCATAAAGTTAGCGCCTCTTAAAAAATCTATTTACTCTTTGGAGCATGTTCTCCGCATTTCCAAAGCTGCTATAAAACGTTATTTGGATTTTCTGTCAAAAATGCAGGATAACAGTTGTAATGTCAAAGAACTTCGCCATTTAACAGAGCGAAAAACAAAAGATGGAAACAACTACAAAGGATTTAATCCTTTAAACAGAGAAGACTCAACTCTTTTTGAAATCCTGCTGAATGGTTCATTCATCACCACTGGATTCAAAAACAAAGACTTGAAACTAAAACTATCAGAGTGTCTCAGTGATAAAAATTGGTCTACTTCAAAAGTTAGCAGGCTCCTCAAACGCCTCAGAGTTTTCGGGCTGTTAAGAAGAGTCAATAACTCATTAAGATACCTATTAACATCTAAAGGACGACTACTACTCACGGTTGCGCTCAAAGTTAAAAATCTCATAACAATACCTGCTATAAACTTTGCCAGGTTATAAAAAATCAGAAAAAGGCAGTATTACTTCTCATTCTTTGCAAAAAAACGCAAAGAATGAGAAGTAATACTATAAATTGGTACAGCCAAGATATCACCCAGCACGCTAAGTCCCCCCGCGTGCCACATTTGC
>JBHHYW010000607.1:0-1842 GCA_046757745.1 Candidatus Scalindua sp. | reverse complement strand
AGATCGGATATGATGATGAAACGGCAAGGATAGAGTCGAGTAGATGTTTAGACTGTAAAGTAAATACGATTTTTGATGGCTCAAAATGTATTCTTTGTGGTGGCTGCGTGGATGTGTGCCCTGAAAATTGTCTGAGGTTGGCCGAGACAAATAGGCTTACTGGTGATGAGAAGTGTATAGATCTTTTTCAGAAACGCAGCAAATCCATTGCGGTTGTAAAAGATGAAGACAAATGTATCAGATGCGGTTTATGTATGAAAAGATGTCCTACAAAGGCAATAACAATGGAGACATTGGAATTGACCCCATGACTGGTAGATGTTTGCCCTATAGGTGTTAGGTTAAGAAATTAACTTCAATTTAAAGACATGAAATATCGAATGATGAATAAAGAATAATGGACGTCGAAGTAAAAAAACTCATTATTCACAAAATACCTTATACTATCAAGTTGATTATCTAACAAGTGATGGAAAATAAGAAAACCAGAAGAGAGTTCTTTGCGATTATAGGTTTTTTTGGTCTTGGCTGTGGGATCGCAGGGTATATCTATTCTGCACTCCGTTTTATCGTTCCAAACATACTCTACGAACCACCGACTTCTTTCAGGATAGGCAAACCGGAGCAATATAAAATCAATTCTCCTGTTTTTATTAGAGAGAGACATATTTTTGTTTTTTATGATTCACAAGGAATGTATTCAATTTCATCCAAATGTACACATCTTGGGTGTGGTGTAAACTGGATACAGGGCAAGAAAAGCTTTGAATGTCCATGTCATGGAAGTATTTTCGACAAAGACGGTAGAGTAAAGAAAGGGCCTGCCCCGCGCCCATTAGAATCATATGCCGTTGAACTAGCGGCAGACGGAAATTTAATAGTGAATACTAGCACCAGGGTAGATTCCGATTTCAGGCTCAAGGTGTATAATGTTATTTTTGGCTAAAATCAAAAAAGTAAATCTAATTGCTCAACAACTTGATTGTAAAGGAAATTTACATTTTATTGAGTAGATACATGGAAATGGACTTATGAAAAAAAATATTATTGCTCGTATCTGGCAGTCAGTTTTCCGGCACGGAGTGCCTGACACAGATAAGGATCGTTCGCTGGTTGTTACAAGCAATATTTTTCTTCATCTTCATCCGGTAAAGGTCAGGAAACATGGTATAAAATTCTGGTATACTATGGGACTCGGAGGAACATCATTTCTTTTATTTATCATACTCGTTATTACAGGAGCGCTACTCATGCTGTATTATACTCCTGTTCCATCTGAAGCCTATAGGAGTATGAAGGATCTAACATATGCGGTTTCTTTTGGTGAATTCCAGAGAAATCTTCATCGTTGGGCGGCTCACAGTATGGTTATCACCGTTTTTCTGCATATATGTAGAGTCTTTTATACTGCGGCATATAAACCACCCAGGGAATTTAATTGGGTAATCGGGGTATTTCTGTTGCTCCTGACAATTGGATTAAGTTTTACCGGATATCTGCTACCGTGGGACCAACTGTCTTTTTGGGCTATAACTGTGGGGGCAAACATTGCCGGCTATGCGCCTTTTATGGGTGAAAAGGTAAAGTTTCTTTTATTGGGAGGAAATACCGTTGGAGAAGGAACTCTTTTACGATTTTATGTACTTCACTGTTTTGCACTACCACTCCTGATTACTGTTTTTATGGCTATTCATTTCTGGCGTATTAGAAAAGATGGTGGAATATCAGGGCCGCCCGTAGATGCTAACGAGGTAGAAACAGAACAGAAATCGGAAAGCCATGCACCGGAAAAAACTTATGGTCTAATGGCATTGGTAGAAGGTGAGTCTTTAATGGTTGAAA
>JBHHYW010000606.1:0-1844 GCA_046757745.1 Candidatus Scalindua sp. | reverse complement strand
CTGTGTCTTTTTTTCAAACCGTAGTCCTTATGCCACAATCCATTACTTCGGATTTTAATCTACCGGAATGGCATTATTACGGTAAAAGTTCCGGTGAAAATAGATTTCATTATAAATATACTGAAAACCCTCATTATCAGAACAATGAGACAAAGATAAATAATAGATTAAGAAGGGTATCTGCCCGCTAAAGATTTCATTCTTAAATATGGACAAAAATATCAAGGCCAGAATAAAAGGAAAAAATAAGGAATGCGTAAGAATATTATGATAGTGGAAGACGAGAAACGTTACCATGATATGTATACCATGATGCTGGAGGATACTGATTATGAAATCATTCGTGCCTATGATGGAGACGAAGCTATGGAAAAGTTGGAGGAAAAGCAACCTGATTTGATTATTCTCGACATATTGTTAGACATGGTAACCGGCGATACATTCTTCCTGTATTTAAAAGGCATCCCGGAATTTGCAGATATTCCAATCATTATCCTGTCTAATTCTTCCAGACGCGATTATAAAAACTTAAACAAGATAGATCCAAATCTTGTTTTTCTGAGCAAGAATATCACAAAAGAAAGGTTGATTGAAGAAATCCAGGCAAAAATCGGTTAGAAGAATTTTGTTACAGTGAAAAAAATAAACTTATATTTGAGGTAATTTAATGAATACTACTATAAACGACAATGAAAAGGCTATTATAGAAAAACACAACAGAATACTCTCTACAATCAGCCATGATCTCAAGTCTCCGATGATAGCCATATTAGGCTTTTCACGAATCTTAATGGGGGAAATAAAAGCAGGTAATCCTGATCATAAGTGGCTTAATATGCTTGAGATAATCATGGACTCAGGAGAAGACATGTTGGGGTTGATAGAAGATATTCTCTCCATGGCCAAAATGGAGGCAGGGAAAGAGATCATTGAATTCGAATTAATAGAAGATATCACAAAAGAGCTTCATGAAGTTGAAAGAACTTTTGGTTGCGAGGCAAAGGCAAAAGGGATTGACCTCTCTGTAGTAATTAAGTCGAAATTGCCTGTGGTGAGATGGGACATTAAAAGGCTGCGTTACCATGTTCTTAACAACCTGGTGTCCAACGCACTCAAATTTACCCCACCCGGAGGAAAGGTGACTATAAGTGCAGAGGCACTCAGTGAAACTGTGATGCTCAAGGTTGCAGATACAGGTCCCGGCATACCTGAGGAGGTACGGGATAAAATTTTCAGGCGTTTTGGCCACACGGAAATGTGTTCGGAAAGGACAAAGAAAGGAGATGGGCTTGGTTTATACAATGCCCATTTATTTGTTACACAGCATGGGGGTAAAATCTGGTTAGACGATTTAGTAAATCAAGGTGCTGTTTTTTCAATAGCGCTCCCAGTAGATCCGGCACAAGACATGACAAACATTGAGATTGAGAAGAATAAGACAAATAATCGTCATAAACTTCTGTTATAGAAAGAATTATTTTTTTAACAAAATTAACTGAAAATTAACAACTTCTTTATACTCAGTTAACAATGAAAATGTAACATTTCACCTGAACGCAATAACAGTTTTGCCGATAAAACATGCCACTGTCCGATCCGGCGCTCGCTAGTATGAATATGTCTGGCAGGCTGGCAGGTGACTGCGTCGTTCGGACGGATATAAAGTCGCAAAAAAACCCGATCTCTTTATAACTGGGAACATTTACAAATTGTTGTGGCTTTGGTTATTTTTGGAGTGCAGTGACCGTGTCACTGCCTGTCATGCCAGCGGCAGATTAGTTGTGGTGAACATCGACACGGTCGATGTACTCCATATTTCCAAAATATTGAGAATTACAATGAAA
>JBHHYW010000605.1:0-1846 GCA_046757745.1 Candidatus Scalindua sp. | reverse complement strand
AAGGAGGATTTAAGGATTGACAACTAATGTGTTTTGTGAGACAAATAATCGACAACCCCAGTAGTTTGTTTAAATTAATTTTAACCTAAATTCAGCGATTTTGTAGCCGCAACCTTGAGGTTGCGAAACTTACGTGAGCCCATCAATGTTAAAGAACGCAGGCTAAAGCCTGCGGCTACAATAATTTCACCAAATAAATCGCTCAATTTAGATTTCAATTAAATAATAAGTTTCCTTCATTGAAAGGTTTTTTATGAACAGCAAAGAAAAAGCATTAAAGCGGAACGAGGCGAGAGAAATTGACCGGAAGGCAATTGATGAATATGAAATTCCCGGAATAATCTTAATGGAAAATGCAGGCAGAAATGTCGTAGAAGAGATTTTGAAAATGCTGTCTGATCCGGATAAAGCCAAAGTTGCAATCTTTTGCGGGAAAGGAAATAATGGCGGAGACGGTTTTGTGATTGCCCGGCATTTGTATAATAAAGGCGTAAATGTTTCTGTGTATTTAACAACACAGATATCTAATGTCCTTGCCGATAGTGATGCCTCTACAAACCTGAAAATCCTGCTGAATATGAATTTAAAAATAAAGGAATTGCAGGAAGATAACATCGAGGAGATTGGAAATGAGCTTCAAGATTGTAATATAATTGTTGATGCAATATTTGGGACGGGTCTAAGTGGTGAGGTAAGAGAGCCTGCAAGGTCCCTTATAATGAAAATTAATGAATCCAATATACCTGTTGTATCTGTCGATATACCTTCCGGGTTGGATTGTGACGAAGGTGTCGTGCTTGGAACGGCAGTGAAAGCAACTAAGACAATTACATTCGTTGCTGCCAAAGCTGGTTTTTTTAAGGAATGCGGCAGGGAATATACCGGGGAATTGATAGTGTCGGATATAAGTGTGCCTAAGGAATTGATTATTTTTTCTCAATAAAACCTATAGCTGCTTTTGCTTTAAAAGAACCCTTCCTTCCAGCACCTCCATACGGTGAAGTATATCTGCCGTTACAGCATCTTCTCGTTTCATACGTTCCATTTCCTTTTTGATATCTCCAATTTCAATATAAATAAGATCTATCCTTTTGTTTGTTTCGTCTATCCTTTTGTTTAATTCATCAATCCGCTTGCTATTACCAAGAACATTTTCGTTGATCATCACCATCTGTTTTTCCAGAGCTTCCTGGCGAATGCGAATCTCATTTATCCCTTCCTGCAGTTTCCTGAGTTCAGGCAAAATCAGGGCTTTGATACTATTTATAATGTTCTCTTTCAGGTCAGACATTTGTATTTTCTGGTATAATTTAAAAAATCAAATAATTTTGTTAAACCGTCTATTATGCTCCCCCCAGCGATTGCCGGTACTATTGAAATTTGATCTCCATCGTTGACCGTGGTTTCCTGATTATCCTTAAACCTTATGTCTTCATCATTAAGGTAGAAGTTGATAAACCTTCTAATTTGTCCGTTTTCGTCACAAAGCCGCTCTTTAAATCCATTGTAATTAGTTTCGAGATTATCAATCACTTCTTGAATGGATTTACCCTCAACAGTAACTTCTTCTTCTCCATTTGTTAATGACCTTAATGGGGTTGGAATTCTTACTTTCACCGGCATAATGCTACCTCTTTCTAATATAAATTATCCTTGAAATATTATTCTTAATTTTTATTTACTGTTGTAATTATTATTTTGCTGGGACTAACTTTGCATTCTATTTAATCTCAAATACATTGTCAATAAAGAGTTTAAAAACAATTTTATAGGCAAGCTGGAAGGAGCTAATTTAAGCAGTACAAACCTCTTTCTTTTCCATAAGCGCATTAAATTCTTCTATGTT
>JBHHYW010000604.1:0-1855 GCA_046757745.1 Candidatus Scalindua sp. | reverse complement strand
GGCTTCCACAGCCGGATAGAAAAGGATGTTTTTAGCATCCTGCTGAAAGGCAATCAACCCATAATTCTTGTTCTGGCAAGAGGGATGAAAAAGAGATGGCCTGCAGAAATTAAAGAAGCCGTTAAAAATGACAGATTGTTGATAATCAGCCCTTTTGACGAAAGCGCTAAACGCATAACACAGGAAACAGCAAACAGGAGAAATGAAATCATGGCGGATCTGGCAGACGAAATATTTCTGGCATATTACACAAAAGGCGGAAATCTGCACAATTTGATCAGGGGTATAAAAGACAAAGAAATCAGGATATTTGAATAGTGAACCAGACGGCAACATTATTAACCACTAAATTTCTAAGTATACCGTTCCTGTATGTTATCTTTACTTAATCGCTTCTCAATAACATTAGATGAGACATCAAATGTCTTGGCTAATTAAGCTGCAATCATTTCCCATGCAAAATCCCAATTTTCTTGTAGTGAAATATCTTCCTTCTTGATATGGTCTATGCATAATTTAGTAAGCTTTAAAAGGCGTTCATGAGGTACAAGCACTAACCCCCCGAATGAGTAAGCCTGATATTCTAACCATCCATGATCTTTTTCAGAAATTGAGTTTATAAAGTCTTTCCATTCTTTGATAGTATGAAATGTTGCTTGTAAGTAAATTTCTTTATGAAGGATAAAATGGCCAATTTCATGTGCTGACGTAAATCTATAACGCCCGGGTCGATTGCTATAAATAAATTCATCAACATAAATATTAGTTAAGCCACTTGATGTGAAACCGTCTACATCAAAAGCTCGAAGTAATCCTGGAATTGGGACAATATTAAGGCCCATTTGGAATTCAATGATTTCTTCTATTGGTACTGGTATTTCAGAGCTTGGATGATATTGCTTTAAGAAGTTATCTGCACTGTTCCTAATATCCTCGTAGGAGATAATGGGAATTTCTATACTATTTTCCACAATCAAGCTCCCCGAAGTTTCTTAATTAATTCTTCTAGTTGTTCGTTTGGAACCTTTTGGCCACGCAGAGTTCGAAAAAATATTGGAAGCTTATCTTCGATCTTTTTCCCCTCCATCAGGTCATCAGGTATCCTGCCTGTTTCTGCTGCTGCTAAATCAAAAAATGTATACCACTCATCCGAACCCTTCTTAATCTTTAGAAGCTTAGCATATTCTTCGAGCTTCTCTCTGCTCTGCGGAGGTGGTAAGATCCCCCGTTCCAACTTACTAATATTACCGGGGTCCAACTTATTCTCGAAACAAAATTGCCGAAGAGTTTTTTTAAGCTTAATCCGACGTTCCTTAAAAAATTTCCCAAATCTCATCGTATTAGCCATATGTTACCTCCTTTCTTCCTTTCCTAAATGTTGTATTAATCATACAACATTGTAATATGAATACAACACATATTCCATATTTTTCTTAATAGAGCAGTTTCTGTGTCAAACCTTGATTTGTAATTATAACTATTAAACTAAATTGTTATACTCTTGTTAGTTAGTAAAAGGAATAAAGACAGAAACTTGTTACACTTAACAATATTGAAATGAAGAATGCATGGAATGAGGCATTAAAAGAGGCTATCGACAGTGAATCAAACGTTTAATTTCCTCGAAGTTATTTCATCCCTGGAAGAGAGTAAACTTGTATCAAGGGTAGAAATAAAAACTATTGATGAGATTCATGAAAGCGGTATTTATAAGATACGGTGCAGATTAATCCCTTCGCTTTAACGTTTTACCAACAGCAACTCTGCCAACTTTAAATCTTCACGTGTTGTGATCTTAATATTATCATAACTCCCTGAAACTATTTCTACAGTGTGTCCCGCCTTTTCAACTACC
>JBHHYW010000603.1:0-1855 GCA_046757745.1 Candidatus Scalindua sp. | reverse complement strand
TTTATATGTGTTTTGCAAGGTGTTTTTTGGGGGTTTATGAATAATCCAGGTTAAAGAATCCCTTATCAACCTTTTTAAGAGAAAGAGTCTTTGGAGAAAAAGGATATCTGGCGTTTACGTTTATTTTTCGACAAGTTCAGATGTTCAGGCAAAACAAGTGGTTCGCAGAAGAGAATATATGACTCTGTTGATTTAATCGGTTTACGGTAAATTGCTAATTTTTCAGTCTAATGATAGCAATGACTTACGACAACAATTTTATTAAAATTTGGCTAAAATCAGATTAAATCAACAGAGTCATATATATTTGTGCTACTAATGGATAAAAATTTTAACTATCTTGTCCTCACTGCTTCATTACCCATAAAAGATACAATACCCCTGATTAGCTCCATTATCATAAGCATGAAACTTTTATCTGCATTATTGTCGATTGACAGGAATAGCCAATCAAGAAATTTCCCGGCTAAATAATATTTTAGAATCACAACCCAAGAAATTGAATCGCTATTCCACAGAGGCAAATTGTAGCTCCTGCCAGGGCATGAGTGTAGCGTTCCAGTCGCCCCAAAGGCAGTAGATTTACTCCCAGAGACAGGAGTATGACAATACTCAACATTGTTGTTATCGTTACAACGAAGAAGACCCCCGTTACCTGAGCCAGAGCAAAAGCGCTGCTCCTTGATGCAGGATACATCATCAATGGAATCAAGGGTTCACAGGGCCCGAACACAAAGATGGTAAAGAGTATCCAGGGCGTGAGATTCTTTGCCTGCTCCGCTTTGTGTATATGTAATTGGTATTGATTATGTTTATGCTTGTGTTTGTGTATCGGCATACTTACGTCCCCATGCGCATGCCAGTGTACGTGTGGCCGGTTCTTTCTCGCTCTGAATAACCCCCAGATGAGATACCCTCCTCCGAACGCTATGATTAACCATCCTGCAATGTCTCCCCGGAATGATTCTATCGCTCCCAGCTTATTGATGGTAACACCTAAAGCGATACCTGTAATGCCTAATACGACGGAACTTAGTACATGGCCTATGCCACACAAAACCGTTATCCATATCGTTCTGGACAGAGACCATTTCCTTACCCGTGCCATTACAATAAAGGGTAGATAGTGGTCAGGCCCAAGCAGTGTGTGAAACAGTCCTATAGATGCAGCTGTAATAGTGATAACTGTCAGATCTTGCAACTTTTATAATCCTTTCAAAATCAGTGTAATGGAATAATCTCCATAGCCCCCTTTTCAAAGGGGTGATACGGAGTGCATCATCCCTGCCCGACGAATGGCATGCGGGCGTGATGATGCGTATAAAGCAGTGACACGGTCACTGCACTCCAAAAAGGGAGATGTGTTTTCAACATTTGAGAATTAATCTCTTAATTCAATGACATTTGCTCCGATTAGTACATTCTTGTTGATAGCATAATTATAAAATTAGTAGCACTTATGATAAAAAATTTTTTTAACTCAAGTCTTTGCCCAATGTTGTCGTTGTTAATTTTCCATGTATTACACCTTTTGTGCCTATAAGCCGGTCGGCTATTATCTTTATTTCCCCGGCCTTACCTTTAACGACTAAAACCTCCAGACAGTTATGAGCATCAAGGTGTACGTGCATGGTAGAAATCATAGAGGTATGATATTTATGTTGAATACTTGTAAGGGTGTCTGTCAAATCCCGCTTATGATGGTTATATATGATTGTAATGGTTCCGACAGTTTCTCTTGTCCCAATCTTCCACTCCTTTTCAACCAGATTATTTCTTATCAGGTCTCTTATTGCTTCCGACCTGTTTGCGTAGCCCTTTTCTATAATATACTTGTCAAATTGTTTGAGAAGTC
>JBHHYW010000602.1:0-1860 GCA_046757745.1 Candidatus Scalindua sp. | reverse complement strand
ACCCTGATGAATGACTTTGTGTCAGTTTTATATAATCATCAAAAAAACCAAGTATACCGAGCCAGACAGCTGTAAATAATACTAATAAGATGTATATGTTAAAAATATTACACCAGAGCAAAGTAGAAAGAAGAACCGCAATCAATATGATAATACCACCCATTGTAGGCACGTCTTTCTTGTCACTGTGAAGGTCTTTCAGTTTTTCAGAATCTGTTTTTGTGGTATCCTCCGAAACCTTGTGCTTTTTAAGTATCTTTATTACCTGTGATCCTATAAGCAAACTTATTAAGAAAGCAGTTATAGCGGCAAGGCCGGCTCTGAATGATATATATCTTATTAACTCAAACCCCTGAAAATAATCATGAAGGGGATAAATCCATTTATAAAGCAATATTTTCTCCGCATAATAAATGTACGGACGTACCCGCCCGAACGACGCAGTCGGGCGGGTTGTCATACGCCCCTACTTTATAGTATCTTTGAATTTCCTAACATTTGAATTAGGCACTCGGTAACTTTGCCGCTAACCTGCATGGCATGGACAAACTTTGTTTGTCCATGCCACCCTACAGTACTAATAACTTTACATTTAATTAGTGTCTGCGTCTCAGACTAAACTCAGCAGTGCGGTATTATTTTCACTTTTCCCTGAAAAGCAGCTCTCGATTTGACGTAAAACACGCTCAAGCTTCATTTTTCTTTATCTTCTACCATTTAGATTTCTATCAGAGTGCTTATTATTCATATTTCTATAAGCAACTTGCAGATTCATACCAAAACCTACTCTTTGCTTCTCACACCTGGTAAATAGTTCATGAAGTTTTCTAAGGATATTAGATACTTCTTTACTCACAAATGGAGAAATTTTATGACGGGATGGATTTCTGCAAAATGTTGTATTTTCAAATGAATTCTTTTGTGTATTCAGAAGATATCCAACGAACTCGTAATTCAGATTGTGTTGTGAATCTATATCTTGAGAAATGTTTATATTTTTAGAATAGAACTCAATAAAATTTGCTGAACGACAGAAATCTATTAATGATTGGTATGTCTGCCAGCTATCAGGGTTTGATGTTAGTTCTGCCAGTCTACAAACTTCAGAGTGTGTAATCGTAAATATTGGTTTTCTTGATTCGGTCTCTTCAACAATTTCCATTGGTATTATCCCATTCCAATCTTCTGAGAAGGCTTCCACAATATATTGTTGACCTGCTTTATCTATGAGTTGATACCATACGTGTGCCCTCGCAACCCTACTATCCCTATCAATTACCCACCCCCAAATAATCATGGCATTTCTCTGCTTTGAGGGAAGATGTGAGGAAAAAAGAAATACTACATCCTCGCAATCACCTTCCTTTGATCTCTTGGTTTCAAATGGAGTCTGCCAGATATCAGTTTTCGCTTGTTCCGGTGTGTATTTTATATTGAAAGCAATATCCTTGTATGCTTCATAAATATACTCACCGTTTTCGAATGTTTTTTTACACCATTCTTTATACATAAGATTGTCCTGTAACAACTCATTATTTTCAGGGTATGGATACTCATCCGGTACTGGCTTGAAGCCGGGTTTTGAGAAATTATCTGCACAATAATATTCAGATGTTTCTCTTGTTTTCTCTAGAATTGCTTCGTCCGCCCGGCTATCCGCCTGAACAATCCTCTCTGGCAGGAGCAGTTCACATATCAGTTCCGGCCCGCCGGAACGCACCACTTTAGCATAAGAGAGTACCGGCAATGGTATGTCGGGCTGGTCATGACCAATTGCAAATGACAGGTTTAATAAACTTAATATCATGAAGATAAAAACCAGGTAAGTAAGTAATTTCAGCCTTTTTGCCATCTTTTCCT
>JBHHYW010000601.1:0-1861 GCA_046757745.1 Candidatus Scalindua sp. | reverse complement strand
AAAACCTTGAGACCTTTTGACAATTAATTCCATTCGGTCACTTGTAGTAGTTGGTGCAATAAAGCATATTATCTTAAACCCCTCTTTCTTACCGGCTTCCATTATTTCTTCAGCCTCTTCAACAGGAAGATCCGGGATTGTAGCACCATCAAATCCTGCTTTAACTGCACTTTTAGTAAAATTATCACAACCACTCTTAAAAAGAATACTTTGCGAAATCATAGACACAATAGGAATCTCTGACTTTTTGCGAACATCTTTTACAAGCCCTAAGATATCTGTAAGTTTAACCCCACCAGAAAGTGCTCTGTGATAAGACGATTGAATCACGGGCCCATCCGCTATTGGATCAGAAAACGGTACGCCTAATTCTATCATATCTGATCCCCTCCTGTCGAATTCTACAATCAATTCCCTTGTTGCTTCCAGACTAGGATCTCCCGCTGTTATAAATGGGATAAATGCAGGCTCATTTCTGTCTCTTAATTCCTTAAACTTGGCATCAATTCTATTCACTTAAATCCAGCTTCCTCTTGTCGCTAATCACAAATCTATTCCCATCTTTTCGGCAACTTCAAAAGAATCCTTGTCACCACTACCGGAAAGATTTATCACAATAATCTTATCTTTATCAATCGTTGGCGCTAATTTGACAGTATATGCGATTGCATGAGCTGCTTCAAGCGCTGGAATTATTCCTTCCAGACGTGTACATTGATTGAAAGCATCTACTGCTTCATTATCAGTAACTGAAACATATTCAGCCCTTCCTATATCCTTTAAATAGCTATGTTCAGGCCCAACTCCAGGATAATCCAGACCTGCTGAGATTGAGTGAACTTGAGACGTCTGCCCGTCTTCATCCTGCAACACATAACTCAAGCTGCCGTGAAGCACCCCTTTTTCACCTCTGGAAAGTGAAGCAGCATGTTGCCCCACATCAAAGCCCAGTCCTCCCGCCTCTACACCAATTAGTTTAACACCTTTTTCCTCTATGAAAGGATTAAAAGCCCCTATTGCATTACTACCACCCCCAACACATGCTATGATATAATCCGGTAATTTCCCTTCTGCCTTCTGGATCTGCTCTTTTACTTCCCGTCCAATTACTATCTGGAAATCCCTGACCATCATTGGATATGGATGCGGGCCTACCACAGAACCAATTATATAATGCGTATTTATTACTGAAGACATCCAGTCTCTAAGCGCCTCATTAGTTGCATCTTTAAGTGTCTTAGAGCCGGTCTTTACAGGAATTACATTTGTTCCCAGTAATTTCATTTTAAACACATTTAAGGATTGTCGGCGTATATCTTCTTCTCCCATATAAACATCACACTTCATACCAAACATTGCAGCCGCAGTAGCAGTGGCAACACCGTGTTGCCCTGCGCCAGTCTCAGCAATAATCCTTTCCTTACCCATTCTAATAGCAAGCAATACCTGTCCTAATGTATTATTAATCTTATGAGCGCCAGTGTGATTTAAATCCTCTCTCTTAAGATAAATTTTAGCACCATTTAATCTTTCTGTTAACCTTTTCGCATAATACAGAGGAGATGGTCTTCCTACGTATTGCTTTAAATAATACTTTAATTCCTCATTAAATTTCGGATCCTCCTTAGCCTTAAGATATTCCCTCTCTAGTTGTTCCAGGGCAGGCATTAAGGTTTCCGGTACAAATTTTCCACCATATTTCCCAAAGCGTCCACTCTTATCTGGAATACTCTGCTCACATAGCACTTTGTATAGATTTAATTCACTTGTTTCTAATGTTTTCATAATTCAGTTTCTCCCTATAACAGAAAAAAGGGTAGCACAGTTTAGAACCCTGCGCTACCCTTCTAAAAACTATCAT
>JBHHYW010000600.1:0-1871 GCA_046757745.1 Candidatus Scalindua sp. | reverse complement strand
GAGCCTTTCTGGCCGCCATAGGATCTTCTTTTAACAATTTCTTAAATGCGTCTTTGCCCTTCTTTTTGTAATTTTTCTTTACCTTAATGTATCCCTCTCCCGGACCGTGACATGCTTCACATCCAACGTCTTCAATAAAGTTCTTACTACCCTGCTTAGACTTCCCCCTCTTTATCTTCATACCCAACGCTGTGGCATGGCATTTCAGGCACTCAGGATTACTCTTATCTTCATCGGTTTCCAACCTATTGAAAGTATTGTAATGCTGATTCTTCATCTTCTTATATTCTGTACCTTCAAAGCATCCCTTTGACAAGTGGCATTTACAACCTGAATTACTCATGAATTTCCACTTCTGCTTAGCGCCAAAACTCTGGTTACTCTGAAAGATTACAAACGACGCTAAAGAAACAACCAGGCATATCATGAAAAATTTTCTTAAATTACAACCGAACATACTATTACCCCTTTCTCCTTAATCTCTAATGTAATTGTTATTATTTTAATCTCTTACCAACGAATTCCCCAATAAAAAACGGCACGAATATACAAAATATCCTTTTTTATTGGATCGGGATTTTATCAAGACCAATTTATTGTGTCAAGAAAAAACTATAAATGTTGTTTACAACGCACAAACCTGGCATAAGAGCAAGTATCTAAACATGTTACAATGTAATTTAATTACTTCTTTATTATTATTTCTCATCAATGAGATTTTCAACAAAATGGGTATCAATATCACCGGCAACAAACCTTGGATCATTAATAATATTAAGATGAAGGGGTATTGTTGTCTTTACACCTTCAATCCTGTATTCGGTTAAGGCCCTTTTCATACAGGCAATCGCCTCTTCTCTGCTTTTTTTATGCACTATCAACTTGCCTAATAATGAATCATAGTACGGAGGCACCTCATATCCCGCGCAGACATGCGAATCCACCCTGACGCCTTTTCCTCCTGGAGCGCTGTACATTGTTATCTTGCCAGCATAAGGCCTAAAATCATTATCCGGGTCTTCGGCATTTATCCTGCATTCTATTGAAACCCCATTACTTTTTATCTTCTTCTGGCGCAAATTTAATCTCTCGCCATGAGCAATTCTTATTTGTTCTTTTACCAAGTCTATACCAGTAACCATTTCTGTTACAGGATGTTCAACCTGAAGCCTTGTATTCATTTCTATAAAATAGTATCTCCCATCTCCATCCACTAAAAATTCTACAGTACCAACATTAGTATAATTAACTGCCTTTGCCAGCTTTATGGCCGCTTTACAAATGTCTTCACGCAATTGATCTTTCATATTAGGAGACGGCGCCTGCTCCAATAATTTTTGATGTCTTCTTTGAACTGTGCAATCCCTGTCGCCAAGATGTATTACATTACCATATTTATCCGCTACTATCTGGACTTCAATGTGACGTGAAGGTTCTATGTATTTCTCCATGTATATGGAAGAATCTTTAAACGCTACTTTTGCCTCACGTTTAGCGATTGCAAGCGAATTAACTAAACTTATGTCATTACGCGCAACCCTCATGCCTCTCCCGCCGCCACCAAAAGAGGCTTTTATCAAAACAGGATAACCTATCTCGTGAGCAACTTTCAATGCCTGTTGTTGATTTTCTATAGTTGAATCGCTACCAGGAATGACAGGTATCTTATTTTCAACCGCTAAATTTCTAGCTTGAGTCTTATCACCCATCTTAATCATAACCTCAGAGGCAGGCCCAATAAAAACAATATTGGAAGATTCACACACCTCTGCAAAGTGACTATTTTCAGCCAAAAAGCCGTATCCCGGATGTATGGCCTCTATATCTGTAATCTCCGCAGCACTGATAATACCTGGAATATTTAAATAACT
>JBHHYW010000599.1:0-1876 GCA_046757745.1 Candidatus Scalindua sp. | reverse complement strand
TACACACATTTTCATCCGGACCATGTTACAGACCTTATCTCACTCCTGTTTGCACTGAGGATTCCCAGCAACTACAAGGGCAAAGATCTGACAGTAGTCGGCCCTGCCGGTATGAAGGAATTCCACAGGGACTTGACAAAGGTCTTTAATAATTTCATCGAGTCCAAAGGATACGATCTTACTGTCAAAGAATTACCAGAAGGACATCTTGACGTTGGAAACTTCAGGCTTACTTCAAGCCTCATTAATCATCACGAGGGCAGCCTCGCATACCGTATCGATTCGAAAGACGGAAAAAGCCTCGTATATTCCGGTGATACGGATTACTGTGAAAGCATTGTTGATCTGGCACGTGACGTGGATGTACTGTTACTGGAATGTTCATACCCCGAACACATAAAGGTAGACGGACACCTTAATTCTACACTTGCAGGACGGATAGCAAGAGAATCAAACTGCAGGAAACTCATACTGACACACTTTTACCCAATCTGTGATGATCACGACATTTTAGGTCAATGCAAAGATGAATTCAGTGGAGAGATAGTATTAGCTGAGGACTTAATGGTTATTGAAGTATAAATAGATTTACCAAATATATGTTATAATTATTTGTTACTAAAATTGACTTAGGATCCACATGTCCAAAAAATATCAGCTTTCATTTCCAGAAGAAATGACGGAAATAAATAATAAAATTGCCTTTATAAAAAGAGCAAATACCGTATACCATTATGCAGGAAATATACCAGTATTTTTACATCATGCAGATGATATAAATGCGTTTAGAATGTATGTATGCCAGCTATATATTTGTGGAAACTGTAAACAATCAGAAATGGCAAAAGCATTTGGAATATCAAAAATAAGTATTAAAAGGATTGTAAATAAATATCACCAAGAAGGGATTTCCGGGTTCTTTGAAAAGCGGACTTACAACAGAAAGTCTTCAGTGATGACGTTAGATATTTTGAATCGTGCTCAAGAAATGTTGAATAAAGGTAAAACCAAAAGGGATATTGCTTTGAAGCTTAAAATTAAAAGAGATACGCTGTCGATGGCTATCCGTAAGGGAAAATTAGTAGAATTAAGGATGAAGAAACGGAATTATAAAAAAAATATTAATACAGGATATATAATAGGAAATGCTGAGCCTAATAAGAAGGTAGTAAAAAAAATATATCTATAGCAGATATCAAAAATGTTTAAGGCAATATTAAATGCTTTTTTCTTTTGATTTTAAAAACTCTAAAAAATTAACACCTCGATATTTACAAGTCTGCTGGATACTCAACAAAACAAGATAATTTTTAACCCCCTCTTCTCGTAATATTCCTTTAGCACGAGCTCTATACTTAGCCAATGGTTTTATTGCATTCTCAGCGTTGTTATTATTCCATGGAATACCGTCATAATTCATAAAATTAAACAATTTCCCCTTGTTCCTTTTAAATCTCTTTTGCCAGCTAATTGCCAGTTCTGATTCATAATCTTCGTTTAATATTTTTTCATAAAACACTTCAACATCCTTTACATGCTTATGTAGATATCTTTTTTTTAAGGCATAAATATCGATTGTTTTAACGATGTTTCTCAATGTTTAGTAGCGTAACAATTAGGAGACCCAAAAAAAAAGGTTACAAGACATAAGAGTTCACTTTAAAATAAGAGTAATCATAAACTTAAAAAAAGGAACCCTTATGCAAGTAACCATAAAAGCAGATTATACCGTAGAGATACCAGATAGCAATATAGAAACAATAACAGCATGTTTTAAGAAAGTATTACTATTATTTTTAAGAGAATTTGTAATCAGAATAGTAAGGAATTGAAAATAAATAACCTTTACACTTTATCGGCTTTTTGGTTTGATTTT
>JBHHYW010000598.1:0-1879 GCA_046757745.1 Candidatus Scalindua sp. | reverse complement strand
CAGCAGCTTATGAGCGCTTACAAAAGTTTGATTTAGAAATCAAGAGGGCTTTTTACGCCCAGGATATTTTTTGATGCAACATGGGTATAGATCATTGTGGTTTGAAGGTTCCTGTGGCCAAGCAACTCCTGAATTGTCCTGATGTCGTATCCATTTTCCAGAAGATGCGTTGCAAAACTATGTCTTAACGTATGCACTGACGCCTGTTTTGTGATACCGGTCTCTATAACAGCAGCCTTAAATGCCTTCTGGAGTGATGCAGGATGTATATGATGCCGACGAACTGTATGAGTACGCGGATCTACTGAAAGAGATTGAGAAGGAAAAGCCCAGAACCATCCCCACTCCCTGCCGGCATTTGGATATTTCCTGTCCAGGGCGCCGGGAAGATAAACAGCGTTAATATCTTTCTCTCTGTCCTGATCGTACAAGGTCTTTACATCCGAGATGTGAGCAATAAGATCGTCCTTAATGGATTCAGGGAGAACGGTTCTCCTGTCTTTACCTCCCTTGCCGGACCTTACAATTACGATACCCTGTTCGATATCTATATCCTTTACACGTAAACCCAGACATTCGTTCAACCTGAGTCCGCAACCATAAATAAGCCTGGCCATGAGACGGCAGATTCCTGACAAATGGCCAAATAGCAGGTCTACTTCCTTTACCGTCAGCACTACCGGCAGGCGTCTTTTGTACACTGCCCTGACAGAGTTCAATTCATTATCTCCAATCACCTTTTCCAGTACATACCGGTAAAAGAAAACCAGCGCATTCAGGGCCTGATTCTGGGTAGAAGAAGATACCCTGCGTTCTACAGCCAGGAAGCTCAGAAAATCCTGGATTTCCCTACCTGTCAACTCTGACGGCTCCTTCCCATTAACAAACCTCGAAAACGTTCGCAACCATGAAATATACGACTTTTCAGTACTGTATGATCTGTGTTTAAGCCTCAGAACATTTCGAGTTTTAGTCTCTAATAGTTTCCACTCATTATCAATAGTTGGAGAATTACCGGGGGTATTATTCTGCGAAGATGAAAGAAAATAAAGATAGAGCCTTAAGGCATTGTCAGCCTGCTTTACCTGCCACTCTTCGTGGGTTTTAGACAGATAATTCAGAAATTGCTTTCTTTGTTCAAGGTTTAATAGCCGTGAATCAGGCTCATTAAGAAACGAATAACAATCTGAAATCCATTTCAGATAAAACGGCACATATTTATCCTTAACAAGAGACTTTTGCAAGATATGGTCTTTGAAAGACAAAAGCATAATAAATTTAAACAAATATCATGATTCCGTATAATAGTAAGTAAATAGTATTATATAGATTGAATTCTACTATTACCACTAAAATTATAACTATTGAACTTGACATCTAATATGCACTACGATAATATGCCGATAAATATAGAATAAATATAAAAGTGACTGTTATGTGCAAAAAATGGAAAGATAGTAAAAAGAATAAATGGATAAGTTAACAAAAGAACAAAGAAGAAAAAATATGCAAGCGGTAAAAAACAAGGGTTCAAAAATTGAAACCATACTTGCAAAAGAGCTATGGAAAAAAGGATTTAGATATAGGAAAAACAACAAGACTGTTTTTGGGAAACCTGACCTGACTTTTAAGAAATATAAAATTGCTGTTTTTGTTGACGGCGAATTTTGGCATGGCAAAGATTGGGAAACCAAGAAACACGAACATAAAAGTAATCAAAAATTTTGGTTTACTAAAATTGAGAAAAATATTTTGAGAGATCGGAAAGTAAATGAGTTCTTGTTAAATAGTGGGTGGGTTGTTCTGAGGTTTTGGGGAAAAGAGATTGAAAAGGATTTATTAACTTGCGTTTGCAAAATAGAGGACAAAATAAATGAAA
>JBHHYW010000597.1:0-1881 GCA_046757745.1 Candidatus Scalindua sp. | reverse complement strand
CCGGTATGACGGCAACAGATTACTTAGTAGAATCTGTTTCATTTCCAAATAATTATGTTGTCGATGGTTTCAAGGGTGAGATGCCGTTTGTGTACGAGCCGCCAATTTCATTGAATCAGGAAGAGCTTACGGCCGTTATAACGTATTTACAGACGCAAGGTGGTGAAGTGGATCAATCAGCCATTAAGATACCTGCGGAGGTAGTAAAGAAAATTGGCTCCGGTAAGAAAGGCGCTGTAGCATGGGCGCCTTACATGGAAGGCGATCCCAAAGTTGGAGAGTCTTTATTCTTTGATACAAAGAGCCGGGCGGGTTGTGCCAAATGCCACACAGTAAAAGAAAAGGGTGCAAAGATAGGACCTGAACTAACTACTGTCGCAGGGACTAGAACTCCACAATTTCTGGTTGAATCAATCCTGAAACCAAGCGCCGTGATTGCAAGTGGTTTTGAGCCGTATCTGGTTATTACTACTAATGGGGAATATATTACCGGTGTAAAAAAGAGCGAAGACGATGAATGGATTGAGCTGGCTAATCAGGAAGGTGAGATAATCGAAATAGCGAAGGACGAGATCGAAACAATTTCTCCGCAAAAGACGTCTATTATGCCAAACTTTTCAAAGACATTGAACATGGAAGAATTCCATAACATCCTGTCATTTTTATTAAGACTGCAATGAGTGAAAAGAAAACAACATTATCTGTATTCTGGTATGCTGTTATAGCAATAATAATAGGCCTTATAATAGTATTGGCGATACCACGTTTCTATTTTGCACTACCAGGCACGGCAGTGATAATGTACATAATGCTGCTTATAATTGGCGTTGCCTTATACATTACATATAACGATGAAAAACTGAATGAATTTGTTTGCATTATAAAGGAGTTTTTGAGGGGCAAACCTGGACAAACTAACACGATACGGATGGTCGTGCTGGTAATAATTCCACTCCTGATTGGATGGTCAATTTACATCTATAAGGTGCCAAAGGCACAGTCACCCACAGGATTGAGGATACAGCATCCGACTATACCCGGAAAATATGAAAAGCTTGAGAACCCTCTGAGAAACCCTGAGGATGAAATCGTAAAGAAATTTATTGAGGAAGAGGGTATGGGGGATATTAATTTAGAGAAAGCCAGGGAGCTACTTGTGAAGAAATATATGGATGAGGGAAGGGCTCTTTATCAGATTAATTGCCGGCCTTGCCATGGCAGTAAGGCAGATGGCGCAGGTCCAATGGCGGGAGGTTTTCGCCTGAAGCCTGTGGATTTTAGGGATCCGGGTACAATTGCTACAGTTGTAGAATCATTTGCCTTCTGGAGGGTAACTGAGGGTGGGGCAAAACTTCCTGTCCAATCCACACCCTGGGATTCGGCTATGCCTATATGGGGAGATGAACTTACTGAAGAAGAGAAATGGAAGATAATCATGGCAGAGTATGATACTGCAGGTGTGGAACCCCGTATACCGGAGGAGCTTAAATAATTATAATGAATATATTGATTCGTATATTATTTCAAGGAGTATTAGGGATTCTGATAATCATTCCGGTTTACAAGAACGCACAGGTTTTTGCTCAAACTGACGAGTTAGTTGAAGCAGGAAAAAAGATATTCAATAAGCGCTGTTGGTTTTGTCATGGCCGTGAGGGAAGAGGGAATGGGCCTGTAGCGGAATACCTGGTTCCAAGGCCCAGGGATTTTGTGACGGCGCTGTTTAAATTTCGTACTACTGAGAGCGGGTACCCTCCAACTGACGAAAATTTGCATAGAACTCTTGAAGAAGGAGTGCCGGGTACGGCAATGCCTTCGTTTGAGGGTTTACTTGAAGAGGAAGAGAGAGCCCAGGTGATACAATACATCAAGACATTTTCA
>JBHHYW010000596.1:0-1914 GCA_046757745.1 Candidatus Scalindua sp. | reverse complement strand
AGTAAGAATCGTATTGGAAACACAGCGAGGATCTGTATCGTTGCTGCAAAGAAGATTAGAGATTGGATACTCTCGTGCCGCAAGGTTGATAGACCTGATGGCGGAAGATGGAATTGTCGGCGAATACAAGGGAAGTCAGGCTAGAGAAGTATTCGTTGAACTTGAAGCATGGGAGGCACAGAAGAAATAAGGTGTGATTAATCATGGGTATAGAATATCAAAAAACTAACACCCCAACAGAGAAATTAAGCTTCATGAAAAGCGCTGCTTTTAACCTTCCGAATAAAATAACACTTTCTAGATTGCTGCTTGCTATCGTCTTTTTTGTTTTTTTATCACACAGGTATTTTAATGTGGCCCTGGTTATCTTTTTTGTTGCAGTTGTTACAGATTGGCTGGATGGATATTATGCCAGAAAGTGGAAATTATCAACAGATTTAGGACGTATAGTAGATCCATTTGTGGACAAAGTTATTATATGTGGAGCTTTTATTATTTTTGTACATATTGCAAAGGATGTTATTGCACCATGGATGGTAATTACAATTGTGGCCAGAGAGTTTCTGGTTAGCAGCATAAGGGGATTTTCAGAATCAAAGGGGGTCAAATTTGCCAGTAATATATGGGGAAAGACCAAAATGTTTATACAATCATGGACTATTTGTGCCTTGATTCTCTACTATGCACACTTTGAAAATATTGGTTGGGCTGAATACATGGTCTGTACTTTCATGTGGATCACCATAGTGGTTACCGTTTCTTCTGGCATTACATACGTATACTCTGCAAAAAAAACATTACTGGCCGCTTGAGGAACAAACAGCCCGTAGATGTCTTCAAGGCGTAATATTTCTAATGTTTATCGAATCATCTTAGAATATGTTATTGTGTTTGAAACAGGATTTATTCTTTCACAACAAACATACCTTCATAATCACCAAGTAGTACCATTTTGACTCTATCGTGCCATAGATCTCCGAACTCTTTAATCTCCTCATCGGTACCTGTTCCGCCAACGGCAAGAGGCATTAACTCTCCCATCTTGGGGTTGCCGGGAAGCATACTGTTGTTATAGGTGACCTCTACAGATTTCCCATTGTCAATCCTTTCAAAAGTTGCTGAGCATATTGAGCCAGCAGGCGCCTCACTGTTTTCATCAAAGGTCAGGAGATTATGCCTGTTGAATCTGCCACCTCCCAACCCGTGAAATCCATTTTCTCCTGCTGCGCCGGTTATAAGCGTAACAACCTGAGAGATTGGCCCGTTAACCCTGTATTCAATACCGCCTCTAAATGTCACTTTTATCCCACCTCTGGCAGGAATTTCATCTCCATAAAGGTGTTTTATCGCAGTCTGAGTTAATCTATATGCACCTGAAACTGCGAGACAGGAATGGCCGGCAGTCTTCACCGCATCTTCATATCTATATACAAATGGTTCCTCTTTGTCCATGGCGCCCAATACCACAGCAAGTGGATCTTTCATTTTAATTGGTTCTACCTGATCAAAGAAATCCTTGTTAAACTTAGTCTGTCCTTCTGCCATTGTTTTTCCTCCACACACTATAAATAAAAATAAAAAAGATAGATATATTTGTAAAAATCCGAGAAGCCTAATTTTTCCTTGTCTCAATGTAAACCTCCATTAAATTAATTGCATTTAAGTCTTAAGCGAAACCCTTTACGACAATGACATATGCCCCAAATCCAGGCAATATGTTAAATAAATTCAAAAGCAACGGTAGCATATTAAAACCATAAAAAATTGTACATGTTGCTTGATTATAGGTTGACAGGTTTTAAAAATCAACTTATAAAATATTATGTGATTAGCAACGGAATGAGTGGTTGAAATGTTTATCGTATAGTTTTGAATATTCGAAGTTTTTAGATAGCACATCACCTACAACAATTA
>JBHHYW010000595.1:0-1914 GCA_046757745.1 Candidatus Scalindua sp. | reverse complement strand
TACATTTGAATCCAGATCTTCAGTTAAGAATACACTTCCGGATGATGCAATATTCTCTAACATAACCAAATCCCTGAGTATCACATTATCAACTGTTGTGCTTTCTATAGTAGAGTTTGATGGCAACTGCCTCAATGCCTTCTCTACATTAAAGAGAAATCTTGTTTTTTTTGCGGCTAATTTACTTTCCATTGTTTCTTCTCCCCCCTTTTCTAAACGTTTGAACAGTTTGCTTTCTTTCAATTTTCACAACCCTACTTATCTCAAACTATGTGCCAAAGTTGTTTTACACGCCAAAACTATCAGGATACATCCATTCTAACATATTGATGGTACGAGACTTAAAAAAATAAAAAACATGCCCCAGAGAGGGTAATGGTTGTCCAATCTGACGTATGCATGGTGGGGGGATTTCTCCCAGGCAATTCGGGGAATTGTCTCTAAAATTTGCGGGATTTACTGGAATATAAACAGGTTATGAACGACTCCCGGAAAACCCTTCACCTGGGGTGATTTCACCCCACCTTTCAGGAAAAGGAGGATTGGTTATTTTCTTTCGATTGTACGTTATCCATTGACATTTAGACGGTTTATTGATAGCATAAGAAACCTTATTAATATAAATATCACCCTCTCTGAACGGTTACGGTTCCACTCTGTAAACTTACCTTCTGTTTATCTGATATCAATTTTCGTAGAACGAAGTTGAGCTATCTGTGTAGCAGTAACTATCTTACGAGACAGTAAGGAATTATTTAAACCCGGAGACAACAATAATGATCAAATACAAATGGCCCTGTTTTAAGTTCCTTTTCCTGATAGTACCGGTCTTATATGGCTGCAGCAGCACACACATATCAACGCTGCCGCCGATTTATAAACAGGAAATACATAAACCTGAAATAGTTATTCCGGAGTCTATTATGAGTGAATTGAATAAATTCAAGATCAGGCCATGGAAATATATTGTCATACATCACAGCGCTTCTGATTCAGGAAATGCCGCTTCGATCGGCAAGTATCACAAAAATGAAAGAGGATGGGTGAACGGACTGGGTTATGATTTCTTAATTGGGAACGGAAACGGCTCAAGAGACGGCCAGATAGAGGTCGGAAACAGATGGAATAAACAGATAGATGGCGCACACGCCGGTAACCCTGAATATAATAAATACGGTATCGGAATCTGCTTAGTCGGCAATTTCGAGAATGACTATCCTACAGAATCGCAGGTTTCTTCTCTCTTGTATTTAATAAAGTATCTTCAGAAACGCTGCAACATCCCTAGAGATAATGTCATAATGCATAGAACCTTTCGTAAAACGGCGTGTCCGGGCAGGCATTTCCCTTATAATAAGGTATTGGCTCGTTTAAATTAGGCCTTCGGCGACACGAATTGCACGAAAAAACACTAAAATATTTCTTTCGTGTAATTCGTGTCTTTCTACACCAAGCCACAAAGAAAAACCTTGTGTCTTTGTAGCAACTTTGAGATTTCTATACATTAAATTAGCGATCGAAGGGAGCTGATTTATTATGATACCCATAAAAGACAGAAATCCATCAAGCACATTTCCATACGTTACAATAGGGATTATTATCATAAACGTTTTCATATTTCTGTATGAACTCTCCCTGGGATCAGGATTAGGCGAATTTGTGATGAAATTCGGAGTAGTACCACTTAAAGTCAGTTACTATTCCCAGGCTTCTGGCCTAACATTTATAAATACATTTTTCCCATTCGTTTCATCAATGTTTTTGCACGGAGGGTTTATTCACCTTATCGGCAACATGTGGTTTCTCTGGATATTCGGTGATAATATTGAAGACAAACTGGGACACTTTAAATTCATTCCCTTTTATTTCCTCTGTGGAATTATCGCTTCATCCGTTCACGTCTTCTTCAACAGC
>JBHHYW010000594.1:0-1929 GCA_046757745.1 Candidatus Scalindua sp. | reverse complement strand
AGTTATAGGATTTCTGAAAGGAAGTTGTATTCAGAATTTCAAGTGAATTTCGAAGAAGGTTGTTTACCCCATCCGCATCACCTCTTACTTTTTGTTTACCCTTTAGTTTTAACTTTATTATATTCTAAACATTAAGTCAATTCTGCGACGTAAAATGTAACCGAAAGGGAATTGGTTGTGCAATATAAAAAAGTAACCGAAGATAGAAAGTAAGATGGCTATAAAGACGAGATTTACACAATCTTACTTTCATTATGGATATGCACTCAAGAAACCAATATCTTAAGAAAGTAAGAATTGAATATTTAAAGACGAAATCAAAAATGGGAAAAGGCAGGCTCTTAGACGAGGCTCGGAAGCGAACAGGTATGAACCGAAAATATCTAATCAGAAAACTGAGGCCACTTAGTAATCTTGACAAAATTAAGCCAACCCTAAGAAGGAGGAAAGAAGTTTACGATGGGTACGTAAGTGCCGCATTGGTTAGATGTTGGGAAATCTTTGACTACCCCTGCGGTCAGAGGTTAAAGCCAATTTTAAGAAATGAGGTACAGAGGTTAAGACAACTAGGAGAGCTAAGATGCAGTGATAAAGTAGCAGGGAAATTAAGGGCAATTAGTGCAAGGACAATAGATGAGAAGCTAAGGCATCAAAAGGAGGTGGAAGGTTTAAGGAGAAAATACCACCGTAAGAAACATCCTCTACTTTACCAAAAGATACCTATTAAGCTCTCTAGTGAGCAGGACAGGACGCAATTGGGGAATATACAGATAGATCTAGTAGAACACTGTGGTCAATCAGCTAGAGGGGAGTATATAAATACTTTATCCACTACTGATATAAACTCCGGTTGGTGGGAAGGAGAAGCTGTGATGGGTAGATCACAGGAGGTAGTGTTTGGTGGTATAAAACGGGTAAGAAATAGATTTCCTTTCGCTTTTAAAGAGATTCACTCTGATAATGGGACAGAATTCATCAATTGGCATCTTTTGAGGTATACAAACAAAGAGGGCCTAGGGTTTTCCAGGTCACGGCCGAATAAGAAGAATGATAATTGCTTTGTGGAACAAAAGAACTGGACTCATGTGAAGAAGTTTGTTGGTTATTTCAGATATGAGAGTACAAAAGAGTTAGAGATTCTCAATGATCTATACCGCAATGAACTTAGACTTTATAAGAACTTTTTTCAACCAGTAATAAAGCTTATTTCAAAACATAGAACTGGTGGAAGGATACATCGCAAGTATGACGATCCCAAGACCCCACATCAGAGGGTAATGGAATCTAAGGAGGTTGAACAAAAGGTAAAGCAGAAGTTGAGGAAGATATATTTAGATTTGAATCCAGCTCAGCTCAAAAGAGAAATTGATGATAAATTAAACAAGCTTTTTAAGGATTATCAACAAAAAAATAAATCACAAAAACTAACAATAAAAAAGAAACGAAAACCAAATATGGTTACATCTTTAATTGCAGAACCAAAACTACTTTCGGTTACATAGTTAAATTGCTTGACACGTAGGTTAGGATGTAAATAAAAAAGTCTGTTCGAATTAAACTATTAATTTCTCTATATTAACTAATTTAAAACAAGAAAAATTGTCTAAAAATAATTCATATTTGCTGAGAAGAAAAAGACTGCTCTACCTTTATTAGCACAAATGTTCATTAATTTCTGTTATCTTCTTTAGGAAAATTATTGATAAAAAAATGAATTTTATACAGTATGTTCATTATCCTTCTTAATAAATTTCATTGAATATTCTAAGTTCGCATCGGTTTTCTTATGGGGGTTAAATATCCTTTGTGGATCAAAGATATCCTTGACCTGACAAAATAGATCAAAAACCTTTTCACCATACATTTGTTTAAGGTAAGCTCCCCTTATTAATCCGTCGTTGTGTTCGGCACTCAAAGAACCCTTATACT
>JBHHYW010000593.1:0-1935 GCA_046757745.1 Candidatus Scalindua sp. | reverse complement strand
GATCTATTACCGGACATTGACTTGCAGGCGCAGTGAAGCGTGCATTCGGATGAGCGGCAGGAGTGCCTGTATCAGGTGTCCACTCATTGCCTTTCCAGTCTATCAACTTCGCGGGCGGTTCATCTGTCATTTCCTCCCACCAGACATCACCATCTTCTGTACGGGCTACATTTGTAAAAATGCAGTTTTCTTTCAAAGTAAGCATACAATTTAAATTAGTTTTCGTGGAGGTTCCAGGCGCAACTCCGAAAAAACCGGCTTCAGGGTTAATTGCATATAGACGGCCATCTTCACCAAATTTCATCCAGGCTATATCGTCACCTACGCACTCTACCTTCCACCCGGGAATAGTCGGGATCAGCATTGCCAGATTGGTCTTACCACAAGCGCTCGGAAATGCAGCCGTAACATACTTCTTTTCACCATTAGGAGGCGTAATACCAAGAATAAGCATATGTTCGGCGAGCCATCCTTCTTCCCTTGCCATCGTAGAAGCAATACGTAACGCAAAACACTTTTTCCCTAATAAGGCATTTCCACCATAACCTGATCCATATGACCAGATAGTCCTCTCTTCAGTAAAATGAGTAATATATTTATTGTCTGCATCACAGGGCCAGGAAACGTCCTTTTGCCCCTCTTCCAGCGGCATACCCACAGAATGAAGACAGGGGACAAAACCACCATCTTCACCTAAAATATCTAACACGGCTTTTCCCATACGGGTCATAATTTTCTTATTATTAACAACATAGGGAGAATCTGATAACGCAACTCCGATATGCGCAATCTTCGAGCCTAATGGCCCCATACTGAAAGGAATTACATACATAGTACGTCCCTTCATACAACCGGTATAAAACCTGGTCATCTCGGCCTTCATCTCGTCAGTATCACGCCAATTATTGTTGGGGCCGGCATCTTCCTTGTTTTTTGTACAGACAAAAGTTCTATCTTCTACACGGGCAACATCTGCAGGGTCTGATATTACCCAATAACTGTTAGGTCTTTTTTTACTATTTAACCTTACATAAGTACCTGTTTTGACCATCATCTCAGCCAGTTTATCATACTCTTCCTGACTGCCATCGCACCAGACAACATGCTCGGGTTGACACATTTTAGCAACCTCGTCAACCCAGGCTATAAGTCTTTTATTCTTAGTGAGTGGGTTTGCGCTACCCATAGAATCTCCTGTTAATTTTCAAAATTTAGTATATATGCTAAAAAACATTATTTATGTGAAATCGCCATTTTAAAACAAAATACCATGAAATTCCAACCATTTTTTCCGCTTTTTTCAGCTTTACCAATACTCAGGTTTCTAGATTTTTCCTTGATAAACATACATTTTCCAGGTGAAAATTAAACTGATTAATATATAATTAATAATTTCGAGAAATCCTGACCAGAACTAGCCGGAATTATAATATTGATGAATTGAAGGATTAAGGAATTCCTAAATTCTTAAATTTTACCAAAGCTTGTGCTGAACTTGATTCAGTATTTGTCAAAAATTTTTTGTTAAGGAACTATTATTCTTATTTCTTATCAGGATGACTAAGATAAAACGATTGTGTGTGTATTGCGGATCAAGCTCTGGCGCCAAACCTGATTATATACTAGCCGCCAGACAATTGGCACGAACCTTAGTGAGTAAGAATATCGACCTGGTTTATGGTGGAGCGAGCGTAGGCATAATGGGCGAAATTGCGGACACTGTCCTTGAAGAGGGTGGAAACGTAATCGGCATAATCCCGAAAGGGCTCTTTGTAAAAGAGGTTGCTCACACAGGCATCACAGAATTACGGGAAGTTGCTTCTATGCATGAACGTAAATTATTGATGGCTGAACTATCTGATGGTTTTATTGCTTTACCTGGAGGATTCGGTACGTTTGAGGAGATCCTTGAAATCATAACCTGGTCACAATTGG
>JBHHYW010000592.1:0-1938 GCA_046757745.1 Candidatus Scalindua sp. | reverse complement strand
GCATCAATGGCGTTTTGTATAATGTTAAATAACACCTGCCTGATTGAGTCTTCAAGCATATACACCTTGAGTGATTCGCTGCATGTGTCATAATTTACAGTAACATCCCGCTTGTCGCTATTAACCTTAAGCATTGCAATAACATCACGAATTGTCGTATTAATATCGAACTTTTGTATGGACTGCTTTGGCGGCCGGCTCAGGTCGAGCATCTGTCTCACAATAGAAGAAATACGCTTAATCTCTTTATCTATCCTGCCCACATATTCATAATGCTGGTGGTCTTCAGGGATGCTGTCCTTAATCAGGAGAAAAGAGTACTGTATCCCGGCAAGCGGGTTGTTTATCTCGTGAGCAACCCTGGCGGCCATTCGCCCCGTGATTGCCAGTTTTTCATTCTCCATTCGTTGTCGCTCCAGTTCTTTAATACGCGAAGTTCTCTCATCTACAATCTTCTTTAAGTCCTCGTTATATTCGCGAATCTGATCTTCCATTTTTTTATATTCTGTAATATCCCGAAAATTCAGGACAACACCTATTACGCCTCTTTCCTGATCACTGTTGAGTATGGCACTGTAATCAATGAATATTTCTTTCTTGTTTCTGGAAATGAGTATTGTGTTTTCTGTTGGTTTGCTGGCAATGCTCTTTTGAAGGGCCTTTGCAACCAAATCTTTGATTTGAGTATCCGACTGTTTGTCTGCAATCCTGCATACTTCGTTCAATTCTTTGCCCAGTGCATCTTTCTGAGTCCAGCCGGACAATACCTCAGCCGCCGGATTCATAAACATTACCATTCCATTGGTATCCGTAACAATCACACCATCTCCAACATTCTTAAGTGTTGCTGCAAACCATTGCTCACTCTCCTTTAGCTTCCTTTCCATCTTATGCTTATAAAGGGCTATCTCAATAGCAACGTGGAGTTCTCTCGACTCAAAAGGTTTAAGGATATATCCATATGGCTCCGTTATTTTAGCTCTCTGAAGTGTATTGTCATCGCCGTAGGCAGTAAGAAATACTACCGGGATATCGAAGCGTTCCTGTACCTGCCTGGCCGCCTCTACCCCGTCTATACTCCCATCTATCATTATGTCCATGAGCAACATATCCGGACGTACCTTTGATACCGTTTCGACTACTTTATCGCCGGAAGAAACTGTTGCAGGAACACTATATCCTTCCTTTTCCAGGGTTTTCTTAATGTCACTGGCTATGACACGTTCATCTTCCGCAATCATGATTTTTGTTTTTTTCATAATATTATTTCTTAGTTCTCACACAGAGCCACAAAGAACGCAAAGAAAAAATGAATTTAAGAAAAGAAAATAAAGGATAACAAAATTACCCTTTGTGATCTTCGTGTCTTTGTGTGTCGCCTGAGGACGACCCTGTGGGCAGCTCACAGATCCGACTCGGTCGGGAGGCGACCCTGTAGACAGCTTCAAGATCCGTCACTGGCGGGATTCGTCCTTCGTCCTTAATCCACCCTACTTCTCAATCCTTTACGTTCTTGGCATCTTTGCGTGAATAAACTCCAACTACAACTTTCCCAATTCCTTAATCCCTAAATCCATTAACTGTCATCCTGAATTTATTTCAGGATCTCTGATTGTAGATGCTGAAATAAGCAGCGCAAAGTTGCGAACCCACGATTCAGCATGACAAATATTGTATTATGTAATTCCTCAATCCCTCCCTGCCCGCCGGTCTGCCAGGCGGTGTTTGTTAGGCGGGAATCCCTTAATTCATAAATTCCTCAATTCATAATTTACACCTCAAAAGTTATTTTAAATTCCGTACCACCTTTATTAACATACTCAATTGAGCCGTCAAGCTGGTCTACTAATGTGATTACCAATTCCATTCCCAATGTCTTAGTATGTCGAAAATCTAATCCTTCAGACAAACCAATACCATTGTCACTAACAACCAGCT
>JBHHYW010000591.1:0-1963 GCA_046757745.1 Candidatus Scalindua sp. | reverse complement strand
CATACAATTTTACGTATGGAGTGCGTGGTATGAAACCAGCTTTAGCGATATCCTCCGGAATACAAAATCTCCAGTCTGTAGAACACGCTTTTATCAATTCAGTATTATTTTTAACATTATAATATTCCATAAGTATTTCTTTAATATTTTCGCTATCTATGGTTTCTAATTCTTCTCCAATAGTATTACCTTGATAAATAGCATTTAAAGGATTCGTGATGATCAAGTCAAAACATTCTACAGAATAACGATCATTACTTGAACCTGCTAATTTAATATTGCTTCTTGATCTATGACATTTTACTTTAAAATGTGGTTCTTTAATTAATCTTGCCCTTTTTCCATCAGAAATGCTTCCTCTTACAGCACTTTTGCTTTCTGCTTTTAATATTATTCCCGTTCGTCTATGAGTTATTGTAACATCCTCATCGTAAGTGCCTGACTGGGCATTTAAATTAAGTTTTTGAACACTCCAAATATTCTTTGGTAATTGTGTATCAAGAAGAAGAAAGGCATTATACTCCATCGCCTTGCCCCTAATCATTGGAGTAACTTTTTGGTCTTCTAAAATCTCAAGAAGATATTCTAATGGGATGTCAAATTTGTTACAGTATTCTAATATTTTTGTACTCAAAATTATCAGTTCTTTATCGTTCATTTGGTATTCCTTTTGTCAGCTTTGGAATATCGCACTTTAAGCATTTTGCAATTTTAGATAGTGTCAAAATACTTAAATTTCTTTCACCTCTTTCAGCTCCACCAATGTATGACCTATCAAGTGCCGCTTCAAAAGAAAGGTTTTCTTGGGTCATTCCCAATTTATTCCTTTGCTTCCTAATATTTGAGCCAAGAGTTAAAAGGTTAGCATTGTTTTTGAATTTCTTCACAAAAAGCAGCTTAATTGATTGATGAATATAAGTCCACGGACTATAATACCCATTGTGGTGGGATTGAGAAAGGAATCATTTATAAATTAAGCAAGTCATAACAAAACAATGAAGAACTAATTAAGCTATCATGGTGAGAGAAAAGGTTACGGGCTCCTTGCTAGACGGAAGCCTATGTTGGCGAATTTCTTGCTGGTGGGTACAAAATCATTACGGTCGACCGTGCGAAGGTGTTCCGGTTTGCTC
The DNA here is from genome assembly GCA_046757745.1 of Candidatus Scalindua sp. Classification (GTDB taxonomy): domain Bacteria; phylum Planctomycetota; class Brocadiia; order Brocadiales; family Scalinduaceae; genus Scalindua. The sequence goes on along the minus strand of JBHHYW010000591.1, from coordinate 830 downwards.
TTCCAGCCGCCGCCGCGTAAAACACGAGTTGTGCCGTCAGACGGCCCTTCCGGGTTTTTCACCGGACTGTTTTCATAATAATCTCTGTCATACAAATCCGAGCACCACTCCCAGACATTTCCCATCATGTCGTAAAGGCCCAGTCCGTTTGGTTCCTTCCCTGCTACAGCGTGAGTACCGTCCCTGGCGGAATTACTATAGTACCAGGCATATTTATCAAGTTCAAATTCTTTGTCTGCCCAGGCCCATTTTTCCTTTCCGCCTCCGCTCCTTGCCGCATATTCCCATTCAGCTTCCGTGGGAAGACGGTAATTCATACCTGTCGCCTTATTCAACTTTTTTATAAAATCCTGAACACTGTTCCAGCTTACTCTTTCGACAGGGCAGTCACCACATTTGAATTTAGAAGGATTATGGCCCATCATATCTGTCCATTGCTTCTGGGTTACCTCTGCTTTTCCCAGATAAAAATCGCCCACGCACACCTTATGTACCGGCCTTTCATCACCTTCCCCATCACCAAAGATGTCTCCCATATCGAAACATCCACCTTTTATATACACCATATCGTCTTCGGTTTCATCAGCGGTCTCTGTCCTCTGATGTTTTGATTCTGACGACCGCAGTTTTGCAACCTCTTGTTCGTTCTTTGCATCTACAACTAGTGTAACAGCCTCTTCGTAATATTCCCCATCCTTTCCTGCCAGTGTGAGGTAACTGGTAAGACTCGGCAGCGACTCATCGTAATCTCCCGTCTTGAAAAGCGCCTTACCGTAATGGAAATGAAATTCGCCGGGAAGCTTCACTCCCAGTTTCAGCGCTTTCTCAAG
>JBHHYW010000590.1:0-1965 GCA_046757745.1 Candidatus Scalindua sp. | reverse complement strand
CGCAGAGAGGAACGCACGCCACCTGGTAAGACAGACAAACGTAAAGAACCACACCAATACAGGAAAACGGCATGAACATTTGAAGAATGGTTTGAAAGCTTAAAATTTTTAAGCAGGAGGTACCAAATGAAGAAGATTCTCGTCATACCTTTATTTTTGGTTATTGCTGGATGCGCATCATATTACTCACCTGTTACTTCCATGTCAAATTATGATTTGCAAAATGAGTATAATAATTTACGAATAGAACAAAAAAGACTGGAAAGAATACTAACATATGGTGGCACTGGATATAAGACAACATATGATCCTGGATTTGTGGATAGTAGCGGTTTTCGTTGGACTAATCCAACAACTAACACTACCCCAAATACCAGGACAATTAACCAATTAACTGATGTTGAAATGAGAATGCATGAGATTGACTATGAATTATCAAGAAGAAGCCAAATGGGATATACGGCTTAAATATTAATCAAAATATGGACAGTAGAGGCACTATTATAACAAAAACAGTCTCACAACCACACAACATACACCACATCAACAGTTAGGTTAATGTCCTGAACCTAACGCGTCTGCCAGTTCCACTACTTCCGCAAGTTATTACAGAACACGGACTTATACAATAATTTATTGTGACAGAATAGTGTCATGGTCTTGACTTGATACATAGACGCAGAATGTTAAAGAAGAAAAGGTGCCATATCTCGCCACTTGACGTAATCTTTTTATATATCTCATCGTTAGACTCAAAACTGTTTCAGCCTTTAACAAGAATAACAGCGCCAGTACATATTTGGTAAAAACAGAATTTTTGCAAGGAAATAAATTCAAAAATATTCAGGTGTTTCTACATTTATATTTTTCATTGGATAATGCCTTGAATTATTGGTGGCCAGGATGGCATTTTCAACCAGAGCTGTAGCGGCTATCAGGCAATCGTCTAATTCCAGACTATGTGACCTTGTTTCTCTTTTTAACCCTCCTGCAATCCTGGCTGCCTCCTCTGTTACGGGAATAACAAAAAGGCTGTCAAGGAGTACTGCCGTCTTCTCCTCTTCACTTTTTCGCATGCCCGCATGTATCTCAGCAATAGTAATAACCGAACAATAAAGAGGGGAATCCCCGGATAGTTCCAGTAGATATTCTCTTGCACTCTCTTTACCTCTAAGAAAGTCGATAAGTATATCAGTATCAATAAGAACTTTTTTCATCCACTAACTTTCTTTTCCCTGCTCGATTTTCTTATCCGTCTTATATACTTATCAGTCCCCTCAGCAAGCTCCGGGTGATTACTGTTTTTCCATATACCAAAACTTTCCTCTAACGCATTTTTGAGTTTTATCCTTTTAAGCTCCTTCTTTAAGGCCTCAGCAACTACTTTGCTTTGCTCCATTCTGGGAACACTCTTTTTCAGGTCTTCCAGCAGATCTTTTGGCAAAAGAAAGTTTGCCTGTTTGGTCGATATTTTCATAATTTTATCCTTAATATGCATTTCTGGCTGTTAGTGTTAGAATATATCCTACATATATTCCTGAGTCAAGCTATTCTTTTCTGTTCCATGCTTTGAAAAAGTCCTTTTATTACCTCATCATTGATTCAATACTGTTTCAGCACACGGAATTAAAGACGCCGAAAAGCTATAGGGAATGGGTTCTTTTGTTGTCTTTAATACCGATACCACAAGTACAATCTCTCTGCAGTCCACTCCCACATCACTCACATCAAAGGTCGCCATCGGTTCATTCAGTACAACATCCTCTACCTCAGGATTGGACAGGTCATCATTGTACATCCTGATGATCTTGATAAGGAAGTCATCAGGACAATTACTTTTAAAGGTTATTCTCAGTTTCTTATCCTTCGCTCGCCCTATACTGAATTTCAGATAATCTGCTGCGTATCCATTTACTTTTCCGGTTTCGTAAACCGGCAATGAAAAGAAATGTTTAATAGTCGGAG
>JBHHYW010000589.1:0-1967 GCA_046757745.1 Candidatus Scalindua sp. | reverse complement strand
TACTTATAAAGGAGGTTAATCGGCTGGATACTGTTGTTGCTGAATTTCTCGATTTCGCGAAACCTAAACCACCGGAACTGAAGCCGTCAAAAATTAATGACATTATCCTGTCGGTGCTTAAATTAACCGAACATCAGATAGCAAGATCCAGGATTAATCTTAAGATACATTTAGAAGATTCTCTCCCATCTGTATACGTTGATCCGGAACAGATGAAGCAGGTTTTTCTCAACCTAATCATTAATGCGGTCCAGGCTATGCCGGATGGTGGGTCTTTGGAGGTAAAATCTCACAGAAACGGTTCGGAGATTGTATGCGAGCTATCTGATACAGGAACAGGAATCAGCAAAGAGCAGCAGGAAAACCTGTTCACCCCATTCTATACCAGTAAAAGCAACGGTACAGGTTTGGGACTTGCAATCGTTTACAGGATACTTGAAGGCCATAAGGGTGAGATTAAATTTACAACTCAGGAAAACAAGGGGACATGTTTTACAATAAGCCTGCCAATTGAGAATGTATGATGACAGTGAACTTTAAACACATTATAGTAACCTTCAAAACAAAATTGTTGTTGAAGTGAATATCAGTGAGGAAATAATCCCCCACATCCTCCTTTTCTAAAGAGGGAAAGACGGATTTAACAATAATTTATTGGGAATAAGGGTTAAAAGTGGTATCAAGTAATAAGACAATACTAATAACCGATGATGACGCAAGTTTGAGAAGGGTTATCGAATATAACCTTAGCAATAAAGGATATAGATTACTTCTCGCAAGTAATGGTGGAGAAGCTCTAAATATTTTTAAGAGTGAAGATGTGGATGTTGTGGTTACTGATATAAAGATGGAAAAGATGGATGGCTTAGAACTTTTAGAGAAGATAAAGAGACTTAAAAGCAGCGCTCTCGTAATTATGATAACTGCTTATGGCAGTGTAGAAACAGCCGTGAAGGCTATGAAACTGGGTGCATATGACTATATTACAAAACCTTTTGATAGGGATGAGCTTCAAGTTATGATTGAGAAGGCGCTGAATTTACAATCCATAATGTCAGAAAATATAAGACTAAGACAGGAACTAACGGATCGCTTCAGCCTTAATAATATTATTGGCGCCAGTTCAAAGATGGAAAAAATTTTCGATTTGGTTGGTCGCATTGCTAAGAGCGATTCTACTGTACTTTTACAGGGAGAGAGCGGAACGGGCAAGGAGTTAATTGCGAGGGCCATTCATTTTAACAGTCCAAGGGCAAAGAAGCATTTCGTAACAGTGAATTGTTCGGCAATTCCTCGTGACCTGATTGAGAGTGAGATGTTTGGGTATGTAAAAGGGGCTTTTACAGGGGCTATTAAGGACAAATTGGGAAAGTTTGAAGCAGCAGATGGAGGGACCATCTTCCTGGACGAGATTGGAGATATGGATAAGGATTTGCAGGTGAAATTACTTAGAGTACTTCAAGAAAAATCTATAGACAAGGTTGGTGCTACTCAGGATATCAATGTAAATGTGCGCGTTATTGCGGCAACAAATATTCCCCTGGAAACTGCAATTAAAGAGGGAAAATTTAGAGAGGATTTATTTTATCGGATTAGTGTAATACCGATCCTGCTGCCTCCATTAAGAGAAAGAAAGGATGACATTCCACAGCTAGTCCAATACTTTATTGATAAACGCGGTGGTAAAGACTGCAAGATGCTGCCTGAGGTTTTTGATATTCTTAATCGCTATGATTGGCCTGGAAATGTAAGGGAACTTGAAAATATTATTGAAAGGGCAATCGTCTTAAAGAAAAAAGAAAATGTGATTGGGCCTGAAGATATCCCTGATCATATAAAGATAAAGCAATTTTATAGTCCAATATCACTGGAGATCCCTGATGAAGGCATTAAGCTTGAGGAGGTTGAGAGGGATCTGATATTAAAAGCTCTGAAAAAATCCGGGCAAAATCAGACAAAGGCAGCAG
>JBHHYW010000588.1:0-1968 GCA_046757745.1 Candidatus Scalindua sp. | reverse complement strand
CTATTTACTCCTTTTTCTTTTTCTTTTTCTTTCTCTTCCTTTTCTTCTTCTTTTTTAGCTGAAAATCTACTTTTGTATCTCCATTTGCCTTTACAGAAATGCCAATATTTTCACGTCTTCCAAGGGCCTCATGCCATGCCTGAACATTGTATGTACCCGGTGGAATATCTTCAATCTTGTAATTTCCATTCTCGTCACTTATTGCATAATATGGACTATCTTTTACAACAATCCATGCCAACATCCATTTATGAACATCGCATGTCATTTTTACCAGACCCGGTTTTTTAAGGGGCACAGAAAATGTACCTTTAAAAGGCACTCCCTTATTAAAGGGACGATTACTATTTGACGGCATCGTATAAGAGTGGAGGTTATGCATAACCTTGTCAACATTATTTGGAAAGGAAACGGTAGCGCCCGCAGGAACTGCCATTACATGTGGCTCAAACCAGCATTTTCTTTGAGGCAGATTATAACCTTCGGCAGGTACCTCAGCTTTTTTTCCTTTCTCAATACCCTCGATAGAAACCACTACGTACCTTATTCCTTTATTTTCAGGATTGATAACAAATTTTTCAGAATGCTTTGGCTCCGCTCCGCACACCTCTTTGTCTTTATTTACAGTAATTGTTTTCACTTCGGGGATCTTCTCACCAACGAATTTTACAGTACCCGATATCGATCCTCCATCCTTTACGTCAATTTCTTCATATCCGTATACATAACCTCTAAATCCAATAACTAAAATTATAATAAAAATAACTGCTAACGGCTTCATTATAAACATACTTTTCATTATGTATATCTCCTTAATATTTATATTTGTTTACTTCATTAATTTCCTGTAGATACCCACTGGCATGCCCCTGCCCGTGGAGCCCTGTCGTGCCGTGACCGTATTGATCATTTTGAACGACTCTTCTTCACAAGCCATACCTCCGCTAACCCAATTATCATAGTACCGATAAAGCCATAAACATACACCATTATTGGCGTCCTTGCCTCAAGGTTCAAGAAATACCATGACGACATAGACATCTTCATGCCAGCCTCCCCATTGGAACCATCCCATGCATGAAAGGCAATAGGGATTAGCTTACCCTTTTCAAACTGAATATCCTTACGTTTGTCTTCGGTAGTTAATGTCCTTTTCAGGACAACTCTCCATCTACCATCCTCCCAATATCCATTGCTATCAGTATTCTGACTCTCCGGGGGCTGTGCCTTAATAGGGTTTTTAAACCCTGTAGCATTGCATTCTTCCACCGCCGATTTCTTTTCAGGGTCTTCCTGTAAATCTGCTTTCCAGCGCCAAAGATTAACAGGGTTACCTGAATTGCCCAGGAAAAAATGCGGCTTTACGGGACCATCCGGAATCTTTACGGGAAATTGAATATCAACAGAATCCCTTAAAATCCATTGCGGAAGAGCTGTCTCCTCTTCTTCCTCAAACTCGTAATCTTCTTCGTATTCCTCTTCTTCATATTCTTCTTCTCCGGATTCCTCGCCCTCCTCGTAATCTTCTTCTACCCATTCCTCTTCACCTTCAGCAGAAGTGGAAGTATATTGCTTTACATACGTAAACTCCCTATCTCCCTCAAGATCTATCATATCTTTATCATGCTTTATGTCCTTAAACCTATCATCCCATTCCAGAAGAAATGCAATCTCTCTATCATTATACATCGATTTTACCGATACAAGGTCGACAGACGGTATCTGCCAGCGGGGTTTTGCCAGTACCTGCCCGGTAAGGCCAACATTAATGCTTCCTATATTATCCCACCTGGTATCATCAGGCGCTTCAGGCAAATTCCCCTTAATATATTTTGATTTAATAACCACCTCGCTTCTGTCGACATCACGAACCAGAGTCTTCACATAATAAGACAAATTCCATCTTTCCTCATCAGTAAGGTTGTCTACAAATGACGGCATGGGTGTGCCGTCCATCCCGGTTGTAAA